>NZ_BAAHSH010000067.1:0-31652 GCF_054660755.1 Faecalimonas hominis | reverse complement strand
TTTGCAACAGCCCCTTTTTATAAAAAAGATAGGAAAATGGGGAATAACTTTATTATATCTGAAAAAGTGATGAGAAAAAATGTTACAAAAATATTACAAAATAAGATATAATTAAGGAAAGAAACCTTGCGGAATATTGGACTATCGTTTATAATGAGGTGTGATATTGTAATAGGTGGTGGAAACATGAGTTATTGGATAAGAAAATTCGAGGCCACAATGTGGCTTGTTATTAAAGCGATTTTATATTTGTCATTGTTGGGTGTATTTATATTGATTTTGTCAGAAGAAAATCCATCGTTGATTCGATTGTCAAGAACAATGGGAATTACAATGACGACATTTGCTATAGTAGGTATCTTGTTTTTGAGAATTTACGGAATGTATGATGTAGGGCGAAGAAAGAGCAAACCGATCATATATTCTATTAGTTTGGCAACGTTTTTTACTGATTTAGTAGTATATTTACAATTAATGATTATGAATACGATTACACCCAGCATTACTGCGTTTAGATTAAGCAGTATAGGGGCATTAATAATAGCATATATCGTACAACTTATTGTTATTGTTATTTTTGCGTATGCGGGAAATGCACTGTTTTTTAAGATACACGAACCGGACAGTTGCTGTATCATTACGTCTTCACAGGAAAGTTTGGACTGTATTACAAGGGCTATTTCACGTTTTAGGAAACAGTATAAAATTGATTATGTTTTAGATTACAAGGATAAAAAAATATGGGAAACAATAGATAAAGCGGATACTGTGTTTATTCAAGATGTTCCTGTTGTGGAGAGAAGTGAAATTATACGGTATTGTTATAAGAAGAAGACCCATATTTATTTCAATCCGGAAATAGAAGATATTGTGGAGATGAATGCTAAGTATTACTTGCTTGACGACGTTTCTGTTTTAAATGCAAACGTTAAGGCTTGGACGATGGAACAGAGAATTGCAAAAAAACTTCTTGATATGGGACTTGCCATCGTACTTGGAATTCTGACTTCACCGATTTGGATTGTGAGTGCAATTGCAATCAAAGCATATGACGGAGGTTCTATTTTCTTTAAACAGAAACGTGCGACGCTGAACGGAAGGGTATTTGAAGTGTACAAGTTCCGTACAATGAAAGAAAATGTGGAAAATCGTTCGGTGACAGATGATGACGACAGAATTACAAAACCGGGAAAGATTTTAAGAAAAATCCGTATGGACGAACTTCCTCAGTTGCTCAACATACTAAAAGGGGATATGAGTTTTGTGGGACCGCGTCCTGAAATGTTGGAAAATGTAAATGAGTATGAAAAACAACTTCCGGAGTTTAGATATCGTCTTCGTGTAAAAGCAGGTTTGACAGGATATGCACAGATTGCAGGAAAATATAATACAACTCCGAAAGATAAACTTATTATGGACATGATGTATATAGAGCAGTTTAACATTTGGAAAGATATACAGTTGATTTTCCAGACATTTATTGTACTGTTGAAATCTGACAGTACGGAAGCATTTAAGACAAATGGCGGAGGACCGGAATACGTTTTCCATGCGGTAGAGAGCGATGAAAAGGAGTATGAATAATGAAGAAATATGATTATGTCATTGTAGGCGGAGGATTATTTGCGGGAACATTTGCTTATTTTGCGCGTAAGCAGGGTAAAAAATGTTTAGTAGTGGAAAAAAGAGAAACATTAGGTGGAAATATTTATTGTGAAGACGTGGAAGGAATCCATGTGCATAAATATGGGGCGCACATCTTCCATACAAGTAACCGCCAAGTGTGGGATTTTGTAAATTCATTGGTTGAATTTAACCGTTATACAAATTCTCCGATTGCAAATTATAAAGGTGAAATTTATAATATGCCATTCAATATGAACACATTCAGCAAAATGTGGGGTGTGGCCACACCGAAGGAAGCGAAAGAGATTATTGACAGACAGCGTGCAGTAATCAGCGGAGAGCCACAAAACCTTGAAGAGCAGGCGATCAGCTTGGTCGGAGAAGATATTTATAAGAAATTAATTAAGGGATACACTGAGAAACAATGGGGGAGAGATTGTAAAGATCTTCCGTCATTTATCATTAAAAGGTTACCGGTCAGATATACTTATGACAATAATTATTTTAATGATTTATATCAGGGTATTCCTATTGGTGGTTACAATGTTTTAATCAATGCATTGTTTGAAGGCTGCGATGTAGAACTTGGTGTAGATTACAATGAGAATAGAGAAAAATACAGCGCTTTAGGAGAAAAGGTGCTTTATACGGGAACTTTGGATTCCCTCTATGATTTCTGCTATGGGAAATTGGAATACAGAAGCCTTCATTTTGAATCAGAAGTATTAAATGAAGAGAACCATCAAGGGGTGGCGGTTGTAAACTATACGGATAGAGAAACACTGTATACCCGCGTGATTGAGCATAAACATTTTGAATATGGTACACAGGACAAGACGGTCATTACTAAAGAATATCCGGCAGACTGGAAAGAGGGAATGGAGCCGTATTATCCGATTAATGATGAGAAGAATCAGGAATTGTATCAGAAATACAGAGCAAAGGCAGATAAAGAAAGCAACTTGATTTTAGGTGGCCGTTTGGCAGAATATAAGTATTATGATATGGACAAGGTAATTGAATCTGCATTTCAGTTAGTGGAAAAAGAGTTAGCGTAAGGACAAGATGAAAGTGGGCATGAACCAGAGAGAAAAATCATTTGATATTGCAAAAGGAATTGGAATGTTAGCAGTTGTTTTAGGTCATATGTCAATTCCGGCAAAAATGGGAGATTTTATTTTTAGTTTCCATATGCCGTTATTCTTTTTGATTAACGGATATTTTTTCAAGAAAAAAGAAATTAGTGACAGTAAATATATTATAACGAAGGTGAAGACATTAATATTACCATATATAATGACATGTATTTTTGTTATTGCATTTTCTACATTATTTCAATTGCGACAAGGGATTGGAATGACAGGAATTTTAGAAAATGCAAAGTCATGGATTCTGGCTGCTCTTTATGGAAGCGGAACCTTTACACATTTTTTAAAGTGGAACTTTAGGATAATTGGGGCAATTTGGTTTTTGCTGGCAATGTTTTGGGCAGATGTTATTTTTCATTTCCTTTTAAAAAGCAAAAATCTATATGTATGGGGAACTGTACTTTCTATAATAGGTTATTTTACTGCGAAAATAGTATGGTTACCAATGAGTGTACAGGCGGGATTAAGTGCAATTTTCTTTATTCAGATAGGATATTTTATAAAACAGAAAAACATGTTACAAATATATGGGAATAACAAACAAGTATTTTGTTTATCTGCAATATTTTGGGGTATAGCGGTTATATACAGTGGAAAACTTTATATGGTTGGAAACAATTATGGAGGAGGATTTCTAGATGTGATAGGAGCCGTTAGCGCAACGTTTCTGATTTTGAAGTTTTCAAAATTTCTTGAGAAAAAATGTGGAAAAATCGCAGAATTATTAAGTTTATATGGAAAAAATTCTTTGATTGTATTATGTTTTCACTTAGTTGAATTAAATACATTTCCATGGTCCGTATTGAGTGGGAAATTTTCTTATCCGACGGGACTGGTAGTTGTATTTGCATGTAAAGTGATTTGGTCTATTGCCATGATTTATGTGGTACATAAAATAACATTATTAAGAAATGTATATTGTGGAAAACAAAAAAGTAAACGATGAAAGGGGAGTATAGTAACTGGTCAGTAACTATACAAGTAGAAAAGATGGAAAATAATATTAAAGTAAGTATCATTATGCCTGTATATAAGGTAGAAGAATATGTGGGAAAAGCCATTGAAAGTATTCAGGCACAGACATTAAAAGATTGGGAATTTTTAATTGTAGATGACGGAACTCCTGATAAAAGTGGAGAAATCTGTGATGCTTATGCAGAGAAGGATCACAGAATCCGTGTGATTCATAAAGAAAACGGTGGTGCTCCAAGTGCCAGAAACATGGCGATTGAAATGGCAAAAGGAGAATATTTCTATTTCCTTGATTCAGACGACTGGGCAGAGCCTACCATGTTAGAGGATATGTATAATCTTGCAAAACGTGACAATGCACAACTTGTTGTGGCAGGATTTTATATTGATACGTTTATTGGAGATGGTCAATTTATGACCGACAATTATGTGGTGGAAGACGCGGTTTATCCGAATAAAGAAACTTTCCGCAGAAATGCGTACAAACTATTTGACAAAAATCTTTTATATACGCCATGGAACAAATTGTTTGAGGCAAAATATGTTATGGAAAATAATTTACGTTTTCCAACAACGTTTTGGGACGATTTTCCGTTTAACGTAAGTGTGGTAAGAAATGTGGAGAGAGTTACGGTAACTGCTAAACAGTATTACCATTTCCTCAGAGCGAGAACAGAATCGGAGACAGCGGCATACAGACCGGGAATGTATGAAAAACGAGAGGAAGAGCATGGCTGGATGGTAAATCTTTACAAAGAATGGAAAGTTGGGGGACCGGAAAGCATGGAAATGATTGCAAGACGTTATATGGAACGTTTTGTTGGCTGCGTGGAAAATATTACAAACCCGAAATGTGAGATGACAGCAAAAGAAAAGAAAAAAGAAATCAAAAAAATGCTGCAGAATCCGAGAATTAATGAGATGGGTAAATTGGCAAAACCACGTTCTCTTTATATGAAAATATTGTTATTGCCGATTAAGTGGCACTGTACTTTCCTCACTTATTTAGAGGCAAAAACAATCACTTATGTGAAGACGAAAAATACAAAATTATTTACCAAATTAAAGGTGGGAAGATAATGGAGAATAGAATTGCAGTAAGTGTAATTGTTCCTGCATATAATGCGGAAAAAGTAGTTGAAAATTGTATAGGAAGTATTTCAAAACAGAGTTTAAAGGACATTGAAATTATAGCGGTTGATGATGGAAGTAAAGATTCCACAAGAAAGGTTTTGGAGAAACTGGCAGAAGGAGATAACAGAATTCGTTTAATTAAAAAAGATAAAAATGAAGGGTTAAGTGCTGCCAGAAATTCTGCGTTGGAAATTGCAACTGGAGAATATGTCGGATTTGTTGACGCAGATGACTGGGTAGAAGAAGATACCTTTGAGAGAATGTTTCGGGAAGGTAAAGGGGCAGATTTAATCGTATCCGGTTATAAACACGATACAATGGAAGAAAATAGAAAACAGGTTAATATCAGTAGAGAAGTAAAGACACAGCCGGGCTATTGGAATAAAAAAGCGGAAGTTATTTCCAGAGCCGCCTATATTGATACGGCAAAAATGTTTGCATATACATGGAACAAACTATACAGAAGAGAGATTATAGAGAGGAAGAAACTTGTTTTCTCAAAACAGGTATTAATTGAGGATTTTATTTTCAATACAGAATTTTGGAATGAAATTTCTACGTTATCCGTTGTATGTTGTACGGGATACCACTATGTAAAGGCATCAAAAGATGCGCTGACACAGAAATTTTTACCGGATTTTCTTCAAATTATGAACTTAAGATTCGATTGTATGAAAAATCTGCTTGAAAAAAATGGTGTCTATGAAGAAAATTGTAAAGAGCAGGTTGCTAATATATATATTAAGCATGCTGTTGCCGGTATTGTAAGAAATTGTTCACCGGCAGGCAATTATAGTTTTAAAGAGCAGTTTGACCGTGTGAAAAAATTACTAAAAGATACACATTCAAAAGAAGCGTGTCAAAATGCAAAAGGAAACTCTAAGCAGGAAAAGGTATGTAATTTAGTATTTAAAAGTAAAGTTGCATTGATGAATCTGTTGTTAGGAAAAATGATATATGCAATGCAGACAAAATCAAAAACAGCATTTGATAAATTGAAATAATGGAGAATATCTGATGAAGAGAATAATGTTTATTTCATGGGATATGAGTATTTTAGGCGGAATCAATCAGGTACTGGTTGGTTTGGCAAATAAACTAAGTAAAGATTACGAAGTTTATATAGTATCTCTGGTAAAAAGTGGAGAAAAAACAAAATATATTCTTAATTCTGAAATAAAAGGATTAGAATATTTAACGGAAGAAGATTGCAGAGGAAGAGAAGTTCTCATAAAAGGAAGAAAAAAATTAAGAAAATTGATTAAAGAAAAAGAGATTGATATTTTATTTTTAATGGGATTTCAGGTTTCGCTTTCGGTAATTTTGATGACATTTGGTCTGAAGTGTAAAAATGTTTTTTGCGACCATGAAGCTTTATTAAGCAGATGGCATGAAAAGAAGATTACAATGGTACGTTATATGACTTCCATTTTTTCTAAAAAAGTAATTACGCTGACGAAACAAAACGCGGAAGATTATAAAGAAAAATTCAGGTTATCTGATAAAAAGGTGGATTTTATTTATAACAGCATAACAGAAGAGGTATTGAATAACTGTTCAGAATATAATTCTGATTCCAAAATTATTTTATCCGTTGGAAGATTCAGTAAAGAAAAGGGATATGATATTTTAGTGGAAGTTGCGAGAAAGGTGTTGGGAAAGCACGAAGACTGGAAATGGTACATTTATGGAAATGGAGATACATTTTTTGAGATAGAGCAACAAATAAAAAAAGAAAAGTTGGACAAGCAGGTTATTCTGAAAGGAGAAGTATCAGATGTTTCGTCAATTTATGGACAGGCGGGAATATTTGTTTTAACTTCTTATAGAGAGGGGTTACCATTAGTTTTACTGGAAGCAAAGGCGAATCATTTGCCGTGTGTTAGTTTCGATATTATAAGCGGACCAAAAGAAATTATCCGGGATAAAGTTGATGGTATTCTTGTTCCGCCATATGATAGAGAAAAAATGGCAGAAACAATAGAAAAGTTGATTTGTGATACTTCGTTAAGGAAAAATATGGCGGAGAAGGCAGAAGAAAATTTATCAAAATTTTCTGAGAAAGAGATTATGAAACAATGGAAACGATTAATAGAAGAGTTATAAAAGAAGGTGAATAGGTGAAAAGTTTGTTTTGGGAAAAAGGTGAGTTTAAACTTTGGATATTACTATTATGTGCATATCACTTTTTTCCTTTTATTACGACAAAAGGGAGTATAGTATTATATATATGGGCTTACGTTATTCCTCTTGCGTATATTGCATTGAATTTGAACTATCTGAAGAAAATAGTTTCGTCTATTGCACATTCAGAGGCGTTGATTTGCGTATCAGGGATAGTCTTGTTAATCTGTTTAAGTCTAATTATACCGGTTATTTATAATACGGGGGATTTTACTTATCTGACAGACTCGATATTAGGCATGATAAAAATCCTAATACGAATGCTATTTATAGTACTTGTAATTATTAAAAATATCCCGGAAGCAACAAAAGAAACGTTTATGAAGTATTTCATATATTCCTGTTGTTTATACATCTGCAGTACAATTATTATGATGCTTTTTCCAAGTATAAAAGATATTTTTTATCAGTTGATAAAAGAAAGTGATCATTCTAAATTAATGGCTATGGATGCAAGATATAAAACAAGATACGGCTGGGGCGGATTTTCAGGTTTTGAATATACATTCAAATGTGTGCTGGCTATTATATTTAACAGTTATCTTATTGAAACGAGAATAAAACAAAAACGAATTTGGATGAATGTGGGAATTTCATTATTTCTATTAGTAGGAACTTTGTTTTATGGAAGGGTAGGTTCACTATTTGGCGGTTGCGTGCTGGTTGTACTGTTCATCAGACTTATGAAAAAACGTCCGAAGATTTTAGTCGGCGTAATTGTAGCAGGATTGATGGGCTGTATTGCACTTTTTGTTTTGCAAAGTAGAAATGAAACCATTAAAACATGGTTTAACTGGGCGTTTGATTTGTTTGTTACTTTTGCAAAAATAGGAAAATTTGAAACCGAGTCATCTAATGTGTTGATAGAGCAGATGCTTTTTGTTCCTGAAATAAAAACAATTTTGTTTGGAGATGGAATGTACACAACTTTGACCGGATATTATATGTCAACAGATGCAGGGATTATGCGGTCGCTATTATTTGGTGGTTTAGGATTTGCGTTATTGAGATATTTGAGTTTTTATATACCACTCGGTCTAAGCATGTTTAAGAAAAGAATGAACTCAGCAGACAAAACAATGTATTTGTGGGTATTGTTACTTTGTGTTGTCTTTGAGATAAAGGGAGAAATACTCTTTTCATGCATACCGATATTTATATGGATAATGGCAATGGAACAATATGAACGATGGAGGAAAAAAGAATGGAACGAGATTTAAGTTTTGGAAAATTATGTAAAATGTATATTTTAAACATTTGGGTGATTATTTTGGCGGGAATTATTGTTGCTGGGGCAATGGGTGCTGTTTTGAAAGGAAAATCAGAGGCGTCAGTAACACAAAGTGTTTATTTAGTGTATGACTTGGATACAGAGCAGAAAGAAACACTTGAAACGAAAAGAAGTGTTTATTTTGATGCGTATAAAGGTTTAATAAGTGGAAACACATTATTAGATTCAAATGAATTTTCAAAAGAAGAAAAAGCGCTTTTAAGTAGCATTACAACAGAAGTAGAATCAAGTTGTTATACACTTACAATGCAGGCACAAAATGTAGAACAAGATGAAGAATTATTAAATCGTTATGTGAAAGCATCTGAAAAATGGATGCAGGAAAAATACAAAGATGACAGTATTAGTGTAGAAACATTGAAAAAGGTAAGTACAAGCAATGAAGGTGGAATTAGCATTATGAAAATTGCTTTAGGATTTATTGTCGGTGCAATTTTAGCAGCATTAGGGTTATTTATCTGGTTTGTATCGGATAAAAAAATCCGAACAGAAGAAGATGTGCAGTATTATATGGAACTTGAATGTCTGACTACAGTAAGAAGGAGATAGTTATGGGAAGAGCAATGGTTGATATTGAGAACTTAAGAGAAATTGTTTTATTATCTGAATCTAAAGTTTGGGGAATTACCAGTTTATCAAGAAAGACAGGAAAAACTTTTGTGGCACGTCAACTTGTAGAAAATCTGTTAAAAGCAGGTAAGAAAGTTGTATATCTGTCTTTCCAAAAAGAAAGTGGCGAGGAAACAAAGAATTTTTTAGAAAAAGAATTAAAAAAAGCAGAGAATGTATCAGGCTCGGTGAAAAGTGTTGTATTAAAGGATACTCTCCATTTAGAAGAAATCGTATATAGTGAAAAATTTGTACAGCTGGTTGAAGAGTACAAAAAAGAATATGATTATATCATTATGGATATGATGAGTATGGAAGAAAATAGTATCGCAAAGAAGATTGCAAGCGTTTGCGAAAACAACTTCATTGTTGTTGCGAAAGATTGCGAAAATGGAGAAGAAGTAGGAAAAATGGTACATCAGTTGAAAACATTAAATATCCGTTTGGCGGGGATTGTTTTGAACGAGTATCACGAGAAGAAGAAATGGCTTAGAATGTAAGGAGGAGCAAAATGAGAACATATTTAGTAACAGGCGGAGCAGGGTTTATCGGCTCAAACTATATTCACTATATGTTAAAAACTTATGGGGAAAACATTAAAGTTATTAATGTGGACAAGTTAACTTATGCAGGAAACTTGGAAAATTTGTCAGAGGTAGAAAATCTTCCAAACTATCAATTTGTAAGAGCAGATATTTGTGACAGAGATTCAATTGAAAAAATATTTGCAGAAAATGAAATTGACAGAGTAGTTCATTTTGCAGCAGAAAGCCATGTGGACAGAAGCATTAAAGAACCGGAAGTTTTTATTAAGACAAATGTGCTTGGAACTTTAGTATTATTAAACGCCGCAAAAAAAGCATGGGAAATTGATGACGGTGTTTATAAAGAAGATAAAAAATTCCTTCATGTGTCTACAGATGAAGTATATGGTTCTCTGGAAAATAGTGATGAATATTTTTACGAAACAACGCCATATGATCCACACAGTCCTTACTCTGCTAGTAAAGCATCATCAGATTTCTTAGTAAAAGCGTATATGGACACATATCGTTTCCCTGCAAATATTACAAACTGCAGTAATAATTACGGACCATATCAGTTTCCTGAAAAACTGATTCCACTTGTGATTAATAATGCATTGAAAGGAGAAAAACTTCCGGTATACGGTGATGGGAAAAATGTGAGAGATTGGTTATTTGTAGAAGATCATGTCAGAGGAATTGATGCTGTTCAGGAAAAGGGCAGATTATATGAGACATATAACATTGGCGGACATAACGAAAAACAAAACATTGAAATTATACACATTATTTTAGATACATTATTAGAACTTTTGCCGGAAAATGACGAGAGAAGAAAAAATATTTCAGAGTCACTCATTACTTATGTAACAGATAGAAAAGGGCATGACAGACGTTATGCAATTGCACCGGATAAAATAGAAAAAGAAGTGGGCTGGACACCTGAAACAAAATTTGAAGTGGGTATTAAAAAGACAATTCAGTGGTATTTGGAGCATGAAGACTGGATGAAAAACGTCACAAGCGGTTCTTATCAGCAATACTACAAAGAAATGTATGGAAATCAATAATATATTTCAGAAGAATTGGAGATGAAAAGATGAAAAAAAGAAAAGGAATTATTCTTGCAGGAGGAACAGGCAGTAGATTGTATCCTATAACAAAAGTGATTTCAAAACAAATTGTTCCTATATATGATAAACCGATGATTTATTATCCGTTATCTATTTTATTATTGGCAGACATTCGGGAAATTTTAATTATTTCCACACCAAAAGATATTGACGGATTTAGAAATTTATTGGGTGACGGACATAAAATGGGAATTGAACTTTCTTATGCTGTTCAGGAGCAGCCGAATGGTTTGGCGGAGGCTTTTATCATTGGAGAAGATTTTATTGGAGATGATGACGTAGCATTAATTTTAGGTGATAATATTTTTTACGGACAAAGTTTGTCAGATGTATTGAAGAATGCTACAGCGAGAGAAGAAGGGGCAACTATTTTCGGATATTATGTTAAAGAACCAAGCGCATATGGAGTTGTGGAGTTTGATGATGAACTAAACGTATTGTCAATTGAAGAAAAACCGGAAAACCCAAAAACAAATTATGCCGTGCCGGGATTATACTTCTATGATAATGATGTTGTGGAGATTGCCAAGAATGTACAACCTTCAGCAAGAGGAGAAAAAGAAATTACGAGTGTAAACAACGAATATTTGAAGCGAGGAAAGTTGAAAGTAGAGTTACTTGGAAGAGGTTTTGCGTGGCTTGATACGGGAACGCCGGACGGATTGTTGGAAGCAGCAAACTTTGTTGCGACTTTCCAAAAAAGACAAGGCTTATATGTGTCATGTATTGAGGAAATTGCATATAAGAGAGGATTTATTGACAGCAAACAGTTAGAAAAACTGGCATTAGAATTGCCTAATACGCCGTACGGAGAATATTTGCTGGAACTTTCCAAAGGACATTAAGAGAAGTAAAGAGGAAAAAAGATGAAACAGGATTTACTTGTAACAATTATTGTTTTAACATATAAAGATTTTAGTGGTTTGAACAAAACAGTTGAAGCAATTCTTGAGCAGACTTATCAGAATATAGAAATTATAATTAGTGATGATGGTTCGGAAAACTATCAGGAAGATATGTTTTTACCTTTCCAAAAGAAAGCAGAGGCAGAAAATAAAAAAATTATTTTAAAACATCATGCTCAAAATGAAGGGACAGTAAAAAATATTAATGGCGCATTAGAATTGGCAACAGGAGATATTATTGGCTTTTTAGGTTGTGGCGATTATTATGCTTCAAAAGAAATTATTAAAGAAATAGTAGATGAGTTTTTGAAAAAGGACGCAGAAGTTGTTACAGGAAAAATGAAAGGAATTTCACTTTCTAATCCTCAAAGAACAACATGTTTACCGGAGAAACATCTTATTAAATTATTAAAGGAAGGAAATAGAGATAAGATTTATCGAAAAATGTTTAATGAGAATTGTTTTTGTGCTCCGGCAACATTTTATAAAAAAGATGTTTATGACAAAGTGGGAAAATACGATGAAAGAATGCGACTTATTGAAGATTACCCATTTATGTTTAAACTGGTTCGGAACCATATAAAAATAGTCTTTATGGATAGATATGTTACAATTTACTTATTTGACGGTGTTTCAAGTGGAAAACAGAGTCCGGCAATTTGCGCAGATTTGGAAAAAATAAAGAAATATGTGCTTTTGCCACACATAGAAGAGTGTGACCGAAGGAGCAGAAGATTATTTTTATATAATTATGAAAGAAAGAATACAAAATCGGTAACAGAAAAATTGTGTGTAACAATAAAATACTTTGACCAGTTTTTATATTGGCAGTATAAACGTGTTGACGGTATTTGTAAGGCACAGAGGCGAAAATAATGGTTTCTAATACAAAAATAATTGAATTTAAAGATATTATAAACACAAAGAACAGTACAAAATATATGGGACATTTAGTACCAATTGAAGTTGGAGAAGATATTCCGTTTGTAGTAAATCGGTTATATTATATTACCGACGTTCCAAAGAATGAAACAAGAGGCTATCACTCACACAATGATTTGGAACAGGTACTTATTTGTTTACATGGCAGTGTAACAATCAAAGTCAACACTCCATATGAAGAAGAATATGTTGTTTTGAATAAAGTCAATCAAGGGTTATATATAGGTCCGATGGTTTGGCGGGAAATGTATGATTTTTCTGATGATGCGGTGTTGCTTGTATTGGCATCAAAGCATTATGATGAAGCGGATTATATAAGAGATTATAATGAATACTGCCATATGGCAGAAGCGTATTTTGAAGGAGGAAGAAAAGCACATGATACCATTTAATGATTTTCATATTATGCACAAAGAATTAAAAAATGAAATGGGAGAAATGTTTCAGCAGGTGTTCGATAAAAACTGGTTTATCCAGGGAGAACAAGAGGAAACATTTAACAAAAAATTTGCTCAATATTGTGGAGCAAAATATTGTATAGGTGTAGGAAATGGTTTGGAAGCATTGCGAATGATTCTTCAAGCCTATGATATAGGAGAAGGAGACGAAGTTATTGTACCTTCAAATACATTTATTGCTACAGCATTGGCAGTGACATATGTGGGAGCAAAATTAGTTTTTGTAGAACCGGATATTGAGACATATACAATTAATCCAGATCTTATAGAAGAGAAAATTACAGAGAGAACAAAAGCCATTATAGCAGTTCATTTATATGGGCAGACATGTGATATGGACGGTATTTTAGAAATTGCTAAAAAACATAATTTAAAAGTAATTGAAGATGCAGCACAGGCACACGGAGCAGAGTATAAAGGAAAAAAAGCCGGAAATTTGGGAGATGCAGCAGGATTTAGTTTTTATCCGGGTAAAAATTTAGGCGCTTTGGGAGATGCAGGAGCGATTACAACAAACGATGAAGAACTTGCCAAAAAAGTACGTGCAATTGGAAATTATGGTTCAGAGAAAAAATACAATCATATTTATAAAGGCACTAATTCAAGATTAGACGAGATGCAGGCAGGATTTTTAAATGTAAAATTGGGGCATTTAGATAAATGGAATGAAAGAAGAAGAAAAATTGCAGACTGTTACCTAAATGAAATTAAAAATCCAAATATTGTACTTCCAACGGTGAAGGAAGAGAATGTACCCGTATGGCATATTTTTGCAATTCGTTCAGAGAGAAGAGAAGAATTAATAGAGTATCTTTCCGAAAATAATATCGGAACAATGATTCATTATCCGATTCCGATTCATTTACAAAAAGCATACGAAGATTTGGGACATAAGCAGGGAGATTATCCGATTGCGGAAAAAATTTCAAATGAACAAATCAGTTTGCCTATGTTCTATGGATTAAAGGACGAAGAAGTAGACCATATCATTTCATGTTTAAATGCATGGAAATAAATAGAGGGATATATATGAAAAGAGGAAAAAATGTTATTTTGGAAGAAGGCGTTTTTGTAGGGAATGATGTTATTTTGGGTGATAACGTATATATCGAACGTGGAACGATTATCCATGATAATGTAGAGATTGGTGCTAATACATTTATTGGTGCTAATAGCATTCTCGGAGAACATCTTGCAGGATATTATAGAGACAGAGAAAATTACAAACAGCCTAAACTGGTTATTGGCGAAGGAAGTCTGATTCGCAGTGGAGCGATTATTTATGGTGATGTAAAAGTTGGTAAAGAATTTCAGACGGGTCACCGTGTTACAATAAGAGAGAATACAACCATAGGAGACTGCGTAAGGATAGGGACAAATTCAGATATTCAAGATGGTGTAGAAATCGGCAATTATGTTAACATTCACAGTGATGTATTTATCAGTGCGGATAATAAAATTCATGACTATGTTTGGATTTGTCCAAGAGTACTGTTTGCCAATGATTTTACTCCACCATCAAATGAAATTAAAGGTTCAATTGTGGAGAGTTTTTCAACAATCTGTTCCAACACAACTATTCTTCCGGGGACACACATTAGACAAAACGTGTTAGTTTGTGCAGGTGCAGTTATGGGTGGTGATTCCGAAGAGGGCTTTACTTATAAAGGAATTCCTGCAAAAAAAGGAAAACCAATAAGTGAAGTGAAAAATCATATTACGGGAGAGGAAGCATATCCGTGGCCTTTACATTTTGACAGAGGAATGCCATGGGAAAAAGAAACATTTGAAGAATGGAGTAATTCATGAAACGTTTTATAAATTTATATAAAAATTTATCGAATGAAGCAAAGGCGTCAGCGTGGTTTGTCGTCTGTAATATTATTCAAAAAGGAATTTCTTTTTTCACAATTCCTATTTTTACAAGATTATTAACAACTGAAGAATACGGTATGACAAATGTATACCAGTCGTGGATGAGCCTGATTATTATTTTTGCAACCTTAAATTTGCAGTATGGTGTTTTTAATACTGCGATGATTAAGTTTGAAGAGGATAGGGATAGGTTCATCTCTTCTTTACAGGGGTTAAGCACTGCTTTTACAGTAGGCATTTTTGCGATTTATTTTATAGCACATAAAAGTTGGGATTCTTTATTAGGACTTCCGTTTGTGCTCATGCTGACAATGTTTGCTGAATTATTTACCTCACCGGCCTTAGGATTTTGGTCAGGAAAACAGAGATTTGATATTAAATACAAAGGGCTTGTATCTTTAACTCTGTTGATTGCAGTATTAAGTCCAGTTATAGGAATTTTATTAGTTATTCCTGCTGAAAACAGAGGTGTGGCACGTATTATCGGGTGTGCCATGGCGAATATTATTGTCGGCTTAATATTATATTTTTATAATTGGAAAAAAGGAAAATCATTATATGTAAAAGAATACTGGATTTTTGCCTTAAAATTTAATTTACCGCTTATTCCATATTATTTATCACAGATGGTATTTAATCAGTCAGACAGATTGATGATTGATTATTTAAGTGGTAGAGATAAGGCGGGAATTTATGGAGTGGCATATTCCATGGGGTTAGTATTGAACTTTGTTATCAATGCGATTAATGGTTCATTTGTTCCGTGGACATATAAAAGTATACGAGATAAAAAGCAGAAAAATATTAAAAATATTGCAAATGGAATTTCTATATTAGTTGCGGTTATGTTAAGTTTATTGATTCTGATAACGCCGGAATTAATGAGATTTATCGCAGGACCTGAATACTATGAGGCAATTTGGGTTGTGCCACCAATTGCAGCCAGTCTGTTCTTTTTATTTATGTCACAATTATCAATTAATATTGAATTTTATTTCGGAGAAAATACACTGCTAATAAAAGGTTCAATTATCAGCGCACTTGTCAATGTAGTATTAAACTTCATTTTTATTCAGATGTTTGGTTACATTGCAGCGGGATATACAACCTTAATTGCATATATTATTTTCTGCCTGACAAACTATTCGTGCATGAAAAAGATATGTAAAAAAGAGTTTGGGGAAGAAAATTGGAAATTATACGATACAAAATTTTTAAGTATATTAAGCATTGGATTTTTAATAACTATGGTTGTACTGACGGTTTTATATCCATTTGTTATTGTAAGATATGTAATTATTGCTGCTATTTTGTTTGTATTATTCTTGAAACGCAAACTTATAATCGAGAAAATAAAAGAAGTTCGTAAAGGATAAGAAGAGAAGGTTTATGGGCATGTTAAACAGGTTTAAAGCAAAAATAAACGAGATATATTTGGATAGCACGATACCATACAATAATATAAGTAAAAAAATGGTATGTGCGTTAAAACAACGTATCACGAAAGAAGATTTCAAAACTTTTCAGAAACTAAAAAAGTTGAAAAAGAAACAGAATAATCTAGATAAAAAAATCAGGATAGTATTTTTATTACAAATGCCGGAAGTATGGGGAAAACAACAGATTGTGTATGAGGAAATGAAGAAAAGAGATAACATAGAAACAATTATCTTTACTATTCCGGAATATGACATAAAAACAGGCGGTCACAAAGAAGACATTGCTTATGACTATGCGGTGAAAGAAGGGTTAACGGAAATTGTTCAATCCGAAAAAAACGGAAACTGGGTTTCTCTGAAAGAATTACAGCCGGACTATGTATTTTATCAGAGACCGTATGAGACATATCTTCCGGAAGTCTATCGAAGTAAAAATGTTTTGGAATATGCAAAAACCTGTTACATACCATATGCAATTTTTGCGTCTATATCAAGTGCGATGAATTTAGAATATGAAAGAGGATTTGCACGAAATATTTATTATCATTTTGTTAGTAATTTGGAAATGGAACATTTAGTAAGGCATAAATTTTCTATTACATCAAAACTGGGATTGAGACAGGTAAAATATTTAGGAGTGCCTATATTGGAAAGTGTTTTGAAAACTGCTGTTAAAGGCGAAGATAATGAAGTATGGAAAAATTGGGGAAGTCAACAAGGGCAGTTAAAGGTATTATGGACTCCAAGATGGACTGTTGATGAAAAATTAGGGGGAAGCCATTTCTTTCATTATAAAGATAAGTTTACAGAACTAGTCCGAGATGATAAAAACATTTATTTTTCTTTTCGGCCACACCCAATGGCATTTGATAACTATGTAAAAGAAAAATTAATGTCTGTAGAACAAGTGGAAAAATTAAAAAAAGAATATGCAGAAACGTCCAATATGGTTATTGATAGTCACAGAGGCTATGTTGATACATTTTGGGGAGCAGATGTTCTTATTACGGATATTTCTTCTATGATGATGGAATTCTTTGTGACAGGTAAACCAATTATTTTTTGCGGAACAAATATGGCATTGGATTCTTTACATAAAGAAGTTGTAGGAACATTGTATAAGGGAAATACATGGCAAGAAATAGCAGACGCATTAGAGCAATTAAAATCAGGAAATGACTATTTGCAGGAACAAAGAAGTCAAGTGATTAAACGATGGTTTGCAAATATGGACAAGACATCAGAAAAAATAGTTGATGCGATAGTGAAGGATTATCAACTTTCTTGTACAACAAACAAAAAAATGATATACTAGTCAGAGTATAGTGAATATAAAAATAAGGAGATTTTGTTATGGCAAATATTAAACCTTTTTGTAGCGTTCGTCCAAATGAATCTTTGGCAAGAGAGATTGCAGCACTTCCATATGATGTATATAATAGGGAAGAAGCTAAGCAGGTAGTAGAAAAAAATCCAAAATCATTTTTGAAAATAGACAGGGCGGAAACACAGTTCGATGATGATTTTGATATGTATAGTGAAGAAGTATATCAAAAAGCACACGATACATTGGCAGAAATGATAGATGATGGAGAATTTGTAAAAGATGAGAAACCATGCTTTTATGTATATGAACTAATTATGAATGGGAGGTCACAGACAGGAATTGTAGGTTGTGCTTCTGTTGATGATTATTTGAATAATGTTATTATGAAACATGAGAATACAAGAGAAGATAAAGAATTGGATCGTATTCATCATGTAGATATCTGTAATGCACAGACAGGACCGATTTTTCTTACTTATCGTGCAAATGAGAAGATAAATCATATTGTAACAGATAAGAAACAGGAAAAGGCATTATATGATTTCGTTGCGGAAGACGGTGTGTCTCATCGTGTCTGGAGAATAGATGCAGTTGAAGAAGTGGAAAAGATTGCGGAATTATTTGCTGCAATACCACATATTTACATAGCAGATGGTCATCACAGAGCGGCATCGGCAGTAAAAGTTGGATTAAAAAGAAGAAATGAAAATCCAAATTATACAGGCAGAGAAGAGTTTAACTATTTCTTATCAGTACTTTTTCCAGACGAGGAACTTATGGTTATGGATTATAACCGAGTAGTAAAAGATTTAAATGGATACACAAAAGAAACCTTTTTAGAAGAGTTGGAGAAAGATTTTGTTATCTGCCCGAAAGGAGAAACACCATATTCACCTAAAGCAAAAGGGGAAATGGGAATGTTTTTAGGAAAACAGTGGTATTCTCTTACTTTTAAAGGGAAAGTGTCAGAAAACCCTGTAGAATCTTTAGATGTGTCTATTTTACAAAATAAGGTTCTGGAACCATTATTGGCTATTGAAGACCCGAAAACGGATAAAAGAATAAAATTTATCGGAGGAATCAGAGGGTTAAAAGCATTGGAAGAACAGACAAAAGAAGGGGTGGCATTTTCAATGTACCCTACATCAATGAGGGAGTTATTTGCAGTATCTGATGCAGGACTTCTTATGCCGCCAAAATCTACTTGGTTTGAGCCAAAATTAAGAAGCGGATTATTTATTCACCAGATTTAAGGAGGATTGGACATGCAGGCGATTATTTTAGCAGCAGGAATGGGAAAACGTTTGAAAGAACTGACAAGCAATGCAACAAAGTGCATGGTTGAAGTAAATGGAGTAACAATGATTGAAAGAATGTTATCCCAATTAGATGCATTAAAATTAAACAGAATTGTTATAGTAGTAGGATATGAAGGGAAAAAATTAATGGAATACATTAGAAGCCTTAACATATCTACCCCTATTGAGTATGTAGACAATGATATTTATTATAAAACAAATAATATTTACTCCTTGTATATGGCTAAAGACTACTTGGTTCAAGATGATACATTATTATTAGAGTCAGATTTGATTTTTGAAGATTCTGTATTGCAGAGATTACTTGATAACCCATACCCAAGTCTTGCATTAGTAGCAAAATTTGAGAGTTGGATGGACGGAACAGTAGTTACTTTAGATGAAGAAGACAATATTAAAAACTTCTTAGGAAAGAAAGACTTTGTTTTTGAAGACATTCCAAACTATTATAAAACAGTAAATATTTATAAATTCAGTAAAGAGTTTTCAAATAGCCATTATGTTCCATTTTTGGAAGCGTATAGCAAGGCGTTGGGAAATAATGAGTATTATGAACAGGTTTTAAAGGTAATTACTTTATTGGACAAACCGGAAATTAAGGCAGAACGTTTAGGTCACGAATCATGGTATGAAATTGATGATGTGCAGGACTTGAATATAGCGGAATCTATCTTTGCGTCAAAAGAAGAAAAACTCAATAAATTTAACAGACGTTTTGGTGGGTATTGGAGATATCCACAGTTAATTGATTTCTGTTATCTTGTAAATCCGTTTTATCCGAATCAAAAACTTGTAGATGAAATCAAAGCAAACTTTGAAAGATTATTGTGTGAATATCCTTCGGGAATGGAAATCAATAGTCTTTTAGGTGCAAAATATTATGGTTTACATAAAGAACAGGTTTGCGTTGGAAATGGTGCTGCAGAATTGATTAAGTCATTGATGGAGAATCATGAAGGGAAAGTAGGTATGATTTATCCTACATTTGAAGAGTATCCACATCGTAAAAAGGAAGAAGATATTGTTCCATACTGGATTGAAAGTAAGGACTTCAGATATTCAGCAGATGATTTGATGAGTTTCTATGAAGATAAAGACATTCAGTTTTTGGTATTAATTAATCCGGATAATCCTTCAGGAAATTATATTGAGAAAAATGATGTACTAAGAGTTGCTGAGTGGGCGGAAAAGAAAAATATTAAATTTGTTGTAGATGAGTCTTTCGTGGATTTTGCTGAAACAGAAGGTAGTTCTACATTGTTAGAAGAAGAAATCATAAAAGCATACAATAATTTAATTGTAGTGAAAAGTATCTCTAAATCTTTTGGGGTGCCGGGATTACGATTGGGAATTTTAGCATCAAATGATTTACAGTTAATTTCAGATATGAAAAAAAATGTTGCTATTTGGAACATTAACTCATTTGCAGAATTTTATATGCAAATTTTTGAAAAATATAAATCTAACTATGAAGAAGCATTGGCAAAATTCAAAGAAGTTCGTAAAGAATATGTAGAGATGTTAAATGGAATTGAATATTTGAGAGTAATTCCGTCACAGGCAAATTATTTAATGTGCGAACTTACAGGCAAGATGACAAGTAGAGAACTTACAGAAGTATTATTGAATGAATATAATATTTTAATTAAGGATTTGTCGTCTAAAAATGGATTTTCAGGGAAATCATATATTAGGGTAGCAGTAAAACGCCCTGAAGAAAATGTGAAATTAGTAGAGGCGATTAAGTCAGTATTGATATAGTGGAAAGGAAATTACATGAAAATTATTACATTTGAGGATATTCTTAAATTGAATATTTCTCCATTTGAATGTTTTGAATGGGTTTCTAGTGCAATAGAAGAAAAGAAAAAAGCATTGCTTCCGGCTAAGATTAGTTTAAAACCGGAAATAGAAGGCGTTTTTTATAATACAATGCCAGTGATTCTTCCTTCTATCAATTACGGAGGGGTAAAACTTGTAACAAGATATCCTAAAAGAAATCCAAGCCTTGATAGTGAAATTTTACTATATGATTTAAAAACGGGTGAAAATGTTGCTTTGATAGATGGAAACTGGATAACTACAATGCGAACGGGAGCGGTTGCAGCGCATTCTATAAAATTGTTAGCCAATCCAGAGTTTTCTGTTATTGGATTTATTGGCTTAGGAAATACCGCACGTGCAACATTGAAAGTGCTTTTATCTATTTTTCCGGAAAAGCATTTTAAAATTAAATTGAAGAAATATAAAAATCAACATGAATTATTTCAACAAGTATTTGCTAAATATCCGAATGTTACTTTTTTGTATTATGATACAATGGAAGAGGTAATAAAGGGAAGCGAGGTTGTTGTTTCAGCAGCAACAGTATTTGAAGAAGATGTTTGTTCAGATGATTGCTTTGATGAAGGTGTATTACTAGTTCCTATTCATACGAGGGGATTTACAAACTGTGATTTGTTTTTTGATAAAGTTTTTGCAGATGATACAAATCATGTAAAAGGATTTAAGAATTTTAATCAATTTAAATCCTTTGCTGAAATTTCAGATGTTGTATTAAAAAATGTATGTGGACGTGAAGATAAAAAAGAAAGAATTTTAGTATATAATATCGGAATTGCTTTACATGATATGTATTTTGCTGGAAAAATATATGAAAAGATGAAAGAGTGTGAAGAAATTTCTCTAAATGCACCAACGAAAAAATTTTGGGTAGAATAATTATAAGAAGTTTATTTTGTGAAGAAAGATTCTTTATTAAAACTGGTCAATTTTATCTTGACAAAGAAGGGGCTGACGGTTAATACCGATTTTAGCCCCTGATTAACAAATTAAAAATATTCTATAGAATTCAGTGTTTTTCTAAAGACAAACGCAATATGTCCTCCTCAGCAATCCGCATAAGATTTCAAGAGGAGAACAGTTGTCAATTTCAATGATTGTATTATTAGACGTTTTTTGTGTTTTGTAAATTTCCGTTTCAGGTTCATTTCAATACTATTCCTTCAACCACAAATATCTGTGCATTTGCAGTACCATATTTAGAATAATGCTCATTTTTATCTAAAAAGAATTACATTTTGGATAAAGAAAGGCAATGAACTAATTCTTCTTTTTATCCTCTTTTTCCACCACTTTATATTGTAATCCCTCTTAATATAGTGTATAATGTTTGACGTATATGTAAACATAAGAAAAAAGAGGTAAATATATGGCGAAGAAAGAAGCGGGAAATCCGAGGAGAACAAGGACCGCACGAAGTAGACGGCGCAGACGAAAACGTGGAAACTGGTTTCTCAGATTAAGCATAGGGAAAAAAGTTGCAGTTTGTCTGTTAGGAGTTCTGATTTGTCTTATTGCATCAGGTGTTATATATGTATCAGCAAAATTGAACAAGTTAAATACAGAAGATATTCCTAAGAAAAATATTGCAGTAAATGATTTAGAGGAAGGTGTAGGAGAGGGATTTACGAATTTTGCACTTTTCGGAAGTGATTCCAGAGCGGCGGGCGCTGACGAAGGAACAAGAACAGACTGCATTATCGTGGCAAGTTTAAATAACAAAACACGAGAAGTGAAGATGGTGTCGGTATATCGAGATTCCCTTTTGGATATAGGAGAGGGAACACTTAATAAATGTAACGGTGCATACAGTCACGGCGGAGCAAAGCAGGCGATTGATATGCTGAACACAAACTTAGACCTTGAAATTGAGGATTATGTGACAGTTGATTTTGCGGCTATCTCAGATGTAATTGATTTACTCGGTGGAGTGGAAATCGAAGTCAGTGAAGTTGAATTACCATATTTGAATAAATTTTTAGGTGAGACTGCGCAGGTTGCGGGAAAGAAAGCAAATCCGGTAACAAAAGCGGGAATGCAGACGCTGGACGGTGTGCAGGCGACGACATATGCCAGAATCCGTTCCACAAAAGGCGGAGATTTTAAAAGAGCAGAACGTCAGAGATATGTAATTGAAAAGATGGTAGAGAAAGCACTAAAGGCAGATTTGGCAACAATCAATAAGATTATTGATGTAGTGTTACCAAAGATTAAGACAAGCCTTTCCGCTACGGAAATTTTAAATTACGCAAAGTCTTTCAATAAGTATACGCTGGGCGATAATATCGGATTTCCGATAGAGAAAACAACGGATACGCTTCCGGGATTGGGAAGTGTTGTTATTCCGGTAACGTTAGAAAGTAATGTGGTTCAGTTACATGAATTTTTATACGGGGAAGAGGATTACCAGCCTTCATCTAAAGTACAGTCGATTAGCAGTAAATTGCAGAAAAAGGTCGGTAAAAGAGTGGCGGATCCGGAGACACAGTGGGAAAGTCCAAGTGATAAAAAAGTAACCGAAAGTGTTGGAAAAACGGAAGAACCGGCGGAAACTCAGCCAGATGTTCAGATAAATTAAATGAGATAAAAAGATTGTGTTTAACACAATCTTTTTATGCTATCAGGGCAGCATAATAAATGTATTGTAATTTAATAAAGGGGAGTTAATTTATGTCAGAAAACAAAAAACTGCGGGAAGAAAAGAGGCTGGCAAAACAAAAGAAACGTAAGCGACGCAGAATAAAAAGAGCGGTTGTGTTAATCGCAGAAATCCTTATTCTGCTAGCATTGTGCGGAGCGGCATATGTCATGGCCAAGTATGATAAATTCCAGACAGTGACATTTAGCAAAGGGGATATTCAGTCAAACGAAGGAGTAAAACAGGAGGGCTATATGACGATAGCCCTGTTTGGCGGAGACTCCAGAAACGGACAGTTGGAAAAAGGGGCACATGCGGACACAATTATTTTGGCGTCCATTCATCATGATACGAAAGAAGTACGTCTGGCATCTGTTTACAGAGATACACTTACGCAGCAGGTGAGTGGGAAAATACAGAAGGCAAACTATGCTTATTTTGCAGGTGGTCCGAAAGATGCCATTAATATGCTGAATAAAAACTTTGACTTAGATATTCAGGACTATGTGACTGTAGATTTTAAAGCGCTGGCAGACGTAGTTGATTTGCTGGGCGGGATAGAACTGGAAGTGACCGATCAGGAAGCAAAGGAAATTAATAATTATATTGATGAGACGGGAACTGTCACAGGGAAAAAAGCAACACATTTGACAAACGGAGGTACATTGAAACTGGACGGCGTGCAGGCAGTTACTTATGCGAGAATCCGCAAGAACGCAGGCGGGGATTACAAGAGAGCGGAACGTCAGCAGAAAGTTATTGCCAAAGTGGTTGAAAAGGCGAAAACAATGGATTTAAAAACGATTAATAAAATAATCAACAAAGTATTTCCACAGATTTCAACCAGTTTTTCGCTGGCAGATATGATAGGACTTGCATCTGGTGCGCTGGATTATAAATTAACCGAGACAACAGGATTTCCTATGGAGTCGATGAACGGGAGAGTGGATAAAGTGGGAAGTGTTATTGTGCCTGTCGGACTGGTTGAAAATGTGCAGGAATTACATCAGTTTTTATATCCGAAAGAGGAAGTGAAAGAAGTCTCAGACACAGTTAAATCTATTGCAGAAAAGATTGAAACGCTTACAGGAATTACAAGAGATAAACTGAATGATCCGTCTGCTGATATTTCAAAAAGCAGTCACAGCACGGCAGGGGAAGAAAAGAAGTAGACATTTTCTTGAAAAAAGTGTATTATAAAAGATATGATGCTTGTTAAAGTATATACTTTGACAATACTATACAATAAAAGGATAAGTATATTAATGGAGGAAAAGTACATGAAGATAATGAAACGAATAGCGGCAGTATTGCTGGCACTATGTCTGACAATTCCGATGTACTCAGTGATGAGTTATGCGGCGTCAGGACGAGTATCTTTTACTGACTTACAGACAAAGACGGGTGAAACTGTTGAAGTAGCCTGTGCGTTAAGAGCAGGAACAGGTTCTTTGGAGAGTTTTGACATTACATTAAAGTATGACGCATCATTATTGTCCTTTAAAGAGGGAAATGGTGTCACAAAAGAATCTGACGGTGTGTTGAAATTTTCGGGAAAAGGTGACGGAACAAACAAGATCCGTTTTACAATGAAGTTTCAGGCATTGAAAGCAGGAACAACAAAGATTGAAGTAGTAAATTCTACGGGAGTAGTGACAGGCGGAGAGACTGTTGAATGTGTGAACGGAACTTCCACAATTCAGATTGCGGAGGGGACAACTCCTCAGACAGAGACGACAGAGCAGACTTCAACGGAAAATGGTGGAGACGCTTCCCAAAGTGGAATTACTGTCAGTGGAAAATCTTATCAGTTTTCAGAGGACTTTAATTCTTCAAGCATTCCGGTAGGGTTTGTGGAGACAAAATTGTCTTATAATGGTGGAGAGCGCAAATTTGTCCGTCAGGAAAATGGAAGCATTGTATTGGGATATTTAGTTGATGCAGAGAACAAAGGAGATTTCTTCTTATATAACGAAGAAGATGCAACATTTTCTCCTTATGTGCAGGTAACTGTATCTCCGTCCACATCAATTGTATTATTGGAAAACAATGAGGGAGTAAAAGTTCCTTCAGGATATCAGAAAGTAAAATTAACTGTAAATGAACATGAATTTCCGGCTTGGCAGGATAAGAAGAATGAAGGTTTCTACCTTGTATATGCCATGGACAGCAAGGGAACAAAAGGGTTCTATCAGTATGATACAGAGCAGGAATCTTATCAGAGATATGTTTCAGACGGAACAGACGGTACAGATAAGGCTGCAACAAAAGTAAGCAAATTAAATAATTTCATTACAGAACATCTTTCTATGGTGATTTTATGCGTAGGACTGGGAATTCTTTTACTTGTTATCATTATTATTGTGCTGGCAGTTAAACTTCGTCATCGCAATTTAGAATTAGATGATTTGTATGAGGAATACGATATCGACGTGGAAGATTTAGACGATGAAGAAAGTGATGATAAATTAGTTTCTCTTAAAGAAGAGAAAGCGATTGAAGAAAGTCTGATTGAAGAGCAGAAAGAAGAATTTATTGAAGACTTTGAAGATGAAGATTTTGTAGATGATTTCGATTCAGAAGATTTTGACGATGAAGATTTTGATGACGAAGACTTTGAAGATTTTGACTTCGATGATGACGACGATGATTTCGATATGAATTTTATTGATTTGAATTAATGAAAAAGGTGAAGCACCGATGAGTGCTTCGCCTTTTTTCATATACAGGAAACTCCCACAGAATTCTATGTGTGGGAGAACGCAGTCCGTGTGAGAATGTACATGGAAAAAATTGGCATAGTTCAAAAAGTTTTTAACGAATAAACACAATTTAAACACAATTAATCTTTAAAATAAGGTTCATAAACAAGAAACGAAAGGAGTCTGAAGGGTATGGATAATGAATATAAATCAGGACAGGGAAATGAAGAAAATCAGGAAAATATGAATAGCGAAGTAAATTTTGTTTTACGTCAGCCGGAAGAAGAGGCTGTAGAGGAACAGGTACAGTCGACAGAAGAGGTTACAGAGGAGCAGGTACAACCGGTAGAAGAGATTACAGAGGAACAGATGCAGTTGGCAGAAGAGACTATGGAGGAATTTACACAGCCGGCAGAGAATATACTTACGGAAGAGCCGATGGAGAATGCTCAGACTGAAGACAACAAGACGGAGAACGGACATTTTACGGAAGAATCACATATTGGCGAGTCTTACCAGATGGGCTCAAACATTCCACCAAAGAATAATGTACCGCCAACACCGCAGAGACCTAAGAAAAAGAAAGGTAGCAAAGGCTGGGTAAAAGCAGTTGCCTGTGTAGGACTTGCAGTTCTGTTCGGTGTTGTGGCAAGCGGAACTTATCAGGTAAGCAATTATGTTACAGACAGATTGCTGGGAAGAAGCACTTCTTCTTCAAAAGAAACGGCAAAAGTCAATACAACAAAGGTAAGTAATTCGACAAAAACAGTTACATCAGATGTTACGGAGATTGTAAAAGAGGCGATGCCTTCTGTTGTATCTATTACAAATATGAGCGTACAGGAAGTACAGAGTTTCTTTGGCGGAACACAGATGCAGGAGAGCCAGAGCAGCGGTTCTGGAATTATCATCGGCAAAAATGACACGGAATTACTGATTGTGACAAATAATCACGTTATCGAAAATAGTACAAGCCTCACGGTTTCATTTATTGATAACGAAAGTGTGGAAGGGGTTGTAAAAGGAACAGATGCCAGCAGAGACGTAGCGATAGTTGCAGTTCCATTAAGCAAAATTAAAAGTGAAACATTGGAGGAAATTTCCATTGCAACTGTGGGAGATTCATCTAAATTAAACGTAGGAGAACCTGCAATCGCCATTGGAAATGCTTTAGGGTACGGTCAGTCCGTCACAACGGGAATCATCAGCGCAACAGACAGAGAATTAGATGGATTTAAAGGAAAATTAATTCAGACAGATGCTGCAATCAATCCGGGTAACAGCGGTGGAGCATTATTAAATGCCAACGGTGAAGTAATCGGAATAAATACGGTAAAAATCAATGCTGAGGCAGTAGAGGGAATCGGATATGCCATTCCGCTTTCTGACATCAAAGATTTACTTGAAAACTTAATGAATAAAGAGACAAGAACAAAAGTATCAGATGCACAGAGAGGATATTTGGGAATTGCGGGATTTGATGTGACAGAAGAAAGTGCCAAGATGTATAACATGACAAAAGGTGTCTATGTTTCAGAAGTTGTCAAAGGCGGAGGAGCAGATGAAGCAGGCGTTATTCAGGGAAGTATTATTACAGGATTTGAAGGCGTAGGCGTTGACACAATGCAGGCCTTACAGGAACAACTTCAATATTATAAAGTAGGAGAGAAGGTAAAGGTAACATTACAGGTACCTGCAGATAAAGGAAATTACAAAGAAGAAACAGTTGAAATTACATTAGGGAAAAAACAATAATGACAGCAAAAGAGCAAATTGTACGAAAAGTATGATTTGCTCTTTTTTATTGTTTTTTCTTGACATCAATTTTATAAAGTGATAATATTCAAATATACCCTAGTAGGGTATAAGAGAGGAAGTGAAAATATGAAAACAGAAAAATATACAATTAGCGGAATGAGTTGTGCTGCATGCAGCAGTGCGGTGGAAAGAGTGACAAGAAAGTTGGAGGGAGTTTCAGAGAGCAATGTCAATCTGACAACCGGGAAAATGACAATCACTTACGATGACACTGTGCTGACACGGGAAAATATTATTACGAAAGTGGAAAAAGCCGGCTTTGGTGCAACTCTAGATGTGGAGAAAAGCAAAGAAGAAAAACAGCATGAAAAAGATGAATTGAGAGAGAGTATAAAACGAACGAAACGTCATCTGATTACGAATTTAATTTTAGCAATCCCTCTGCTTTACATTTCGATGGGGCATATGCTTCCGATAACGCTGCCCCTTCCAAGATGGCTTGATATGGCAGAAAATCCATTGCATTTTGCGTTGGCACAATGTATTTTGACGGTGATTATTCTTTACAACGGAAGAAAATTTTATCTAGTAGGATTTAAAAGTTTATTCAAGGGCAATCCGAATATGGACTCTCTTGTTGCGATTGGAACAGGAAGCGCTTTTTTATATAGTCTGGTGATGACAATCCGTATTCCGTACGATGTTTCCGGAGTGCATAATCTGTACTATGAGTCAGCGGCAATCGTTGTCACACTTGTCATGCTCGGAAAATATATGGAGGGAAGAAGCAAGGGAAAAACTTCGGAGGCCATACGGAAACTGATGGAATTAGCGCCGGATAAAGCGATTGTGCTTAGAGATGGTAAGCAGATTGAAGTTCCGGTGGAAGAGATTAAAGTGGGAGAGCGTATTTTAGTCAAACCGGGGAATAAAATTGCTCTTGACGGTGTGATTGTGGAAGGAAATACAAGCGTAGATGAATCTATGCTGACGGGAGAAAGTATTCCTGTGGAAAAAGAAAAAGGAATGACGGTCATCGGTGGAAGCATAAACTATCAGGGGGCAATTCAAGTTGAGGTAACCCGTGTGGGAGAGGAAACGACACTGGCGAAAATCGTGAAATTAATGGAGGAGGCACAGGGAAAGAAAGCGCCTATTTCCAAACTGGCGGATATTGTCGCGGGATATTTTGTGCCGACCGTAATGGTGATAGCGGTTGTTTCAGCGATTATCTGGGCAATTTTGGGCCATGATTTGGCATTTGTACTGACGATTTTTGTCTCTGTATTAGTTATTGCATGCCCGTGTGCTTTGGGGCTTGCCACACCTACGGCAATTATGGTGGGAACAGGTCTTGGAGCAAATCACGGTATTTTGATTAAGAGCGGAGAGGCTTTGGAGACAACTCATAAAGTTGATACGGTAGTTTTGGATAAGACAGGAACAATCACGGAAGGTAAGCCGAAAGTGATGGGAATTATAAGTCATGATATGGAAGAGGAAAAACTTTTACGGATTGCTGCTTCCTGCGAACAAAATTCCGAACACCCTCTTGGACAGGCAATTGTAGAGGAAGCAAAAGAAAGAGGTCTGAAATTAGACGGTACGGAATCTTTTAACAGTATTACCGGACAGGGCATACAGGCAGTTTTGGAGGGAACAGAATATTATATTGGAAATAAAAAACTTTGTGAAGAACTGAAAATCGACATGGGCGGGAATGAACAGGAAGCGCAAAATATGGCGAGAAAAGGCCAGACTCCGATGTTTGTTATTGCCAACAAAAAAGTTGTGGGAATTATCAGTGTGGCAGATCCGATTAAAGAGACAAGCAAAGAGGCAATTAAGCAGTTGAAAGGTCTTGGAATTACAGTATATATGCTTACGGGTGATAACAGACTGACAGCGGATTATATAGGAAAAAAAGTTGGAGTGGATAAAGTGGTTTCAGAAGTTCTCCCACAAGATAAAGTAAGTGTCGTAGAAGAGTTGCAAAAACAGGGGAAACGTGTCATGATGGTAGGAGATGGGATTAACGATGCTCCCGCTCTTGTGCAAGCTGATGTCGGTATGGCAATTGGAAGCGGAAGTGACATTGCTCTGGATTCCAGTGACATTGTTTTGATGAAATCTGATTTGCAGGACGTATATAAGGCAATACGTCTGAGTAAAGAGACTATCCGCAATATCAAACAAAATCTGTTCTGGGCATTTTTCTATAATGCATGCGGGCTTCCGCTTGCGGCAGGGGCGCTTTATCTGATTAATGGAACGTTGTTAAATCCTATTTTTGCAGGGCTTGCCATGTCTCTCAGTTCCGTATCGGTTGTGGGGAATGCGTTAAGACTTCGCAGATTAAAACTATAGCATTTCACGGGAGGACAAGACACAATGGAAGAAAAGTGTTGTGAAAGGACAAAACACAGAGAATCCAAAGAATATAAGGATATGATCAACAGATTAAGCAGAATTGAAGGACAGGTGCGTGGAATTCGCAAAATGGTGGAGGAAGAACGCTACTGTGTGGATATTTTGACGCAGGTTTCTGCGATACAATCTGCGTTGAACAGCTTTAATAAAAAACTGCTGGCTTCCCACATTCATTCTTGTGTAGTGGACGATATTCAGGACGGAAAAGTGGAAGCGGTTGACGAATTGTGTGAGATTATTCAAAAATTAATGAAATAGCAGGAGGGAAAAAGATGACAGTAATTAATGTAGAAGGAATGCATTGTGAAAAATGTGTTGAAAGAATTGAAAAAGCAATGAATGAGGCAGGATTAGATTACAAAGTAAGTCTTGCAGACAAAACAGTAGAGATAGACGGCTGCGAACATTGTGTAAAAACCGCAATGGAAATTTTAGATGATTTAGGATTTGATGGAGAAATCGAGGCGTAAATAGATGAATGCTAAAAAAGGTATTGTGGTAGCAATCTGCATCATGTGTATGTTTTGTATAGGAAAGACAGGGGCAGTTCGGGCAACCGAAACTGTCCCTGAAGTATATGAAGATATTTTGCGGGACGAAGACTATATGGAAGTTTCCCTGGGAAGATGTTATCCGGGAAAACAGATTTTCTATGATATCCCCAAGAAAAAGACAGTGATAGAGCCTTTTGAAGAACAGAAACAGATTATTTTCAGGGAAGGCGAGAAAGCAGAAGTTTATTATGGAAAATACAGGGGCAGGGAAGAGTACGATAATTTCAGGCTTCTGTCCTCTATGTTGGACGCAGACTTTTTCTTTGAGCCGTTTTTGGCGCTCAACATTACAAAAGAAAAGATTGAGGAAGAAAATTTTTACGTTCACATAGATGAAGAACAGGAAGTGGAATATTTTTCAGAATTGCTCATTTTTGCCGAAGTGCTAAATGGCGATGAGGCGTACATGGAATCAGTTGACATTTTGTTCGATGAGGCATACCGCCCGGCGCAGATTCAATTTCATTTTCAATCCAATATCTTATCGGAGGAACAGTTGGCATATTTGGAAAAAGAAATGACACAACGGTATAAGTACATCACGGAAGAAGAGATTGACGCCAAAATGAAGGAAACGGAAGAAAAGATGAGTCATACTGTGGCGGAAGACGATGTCACGATAGAAGACTACGTTACGGAACTTCCCAATATTTTGCGGGCAAAAAGCAGATATTTAATACAGACATTATTCTATCAGGGAGAGGAACTGGAAAAAGAAGCCGGCTGGGATAAAAGAGCGGTTTTGGCGTATATGGAGGCGGTCAATACTAAGTTCAATTTATTTGGCGCCAATGGATATGAGGCGCAAAATGTGACGGAGGAAGTGGTCCTATGTCAAGATT
>NZ_BAAHSH010000066.1:0-16417 GCF_054660755.1 Faecalimonas hominis | reverse complement strand
TCCTTTTTTTAATAGATTATTTGAAATAAGCATCAATCCCGTTGGCAATTCCGGAGACCATGAGATTTTGTGTGCTTGTGTTTTGCATGTTCTTGTCTTCAGCCGGATTAGTCATAAATCCAAGTTCGATAATGGTGACGGGAATTTTACACCAGTTTATGCCGCTCATTGTATCGCTGGTAAGCACTCCCCTGTTTTTAAAACCGGTTGCATCACAGTAAGACGCGATAATGGACTCAGACAACTTTCGGGAAGCAACGGCGATGTCTTTTACATAACGGTTATTTTGGGAAGGAGCAATGGTAAGCGCACCGGATACGGAGCGATTGTTATCTCCATTTGCGTGTACACGAATGAAAATATCTGCACCGGAGCGGTTTGCAATTTCTGCCCGCTCAGCATTACTGATGTTGACCTCATTTTGCTCGCGGATCATAATGACCTCATATCCCCGATTCAACAACTCTTGTTTTAACAGAAGCGAAATATCTAATGTGAGTTGATATTCAGGAACCTTCGTTGATATTCCGGACGTGCCGCCGGCAACTTTGGCTTTCCTTTCGGAAGCGCCGGGGCCAATCGGCTCAAGTTCAGAGTTTCCTTTTTGCTGGTGTCCGGCGTCAATTGCGACGGTATATTGTTTTGGTTTCACAAAAGCGTCTGCCGACAATGTGATTTCCGGAGAAATATGCTTTGCAGGCTGCAAAAAGGAAGTTATTTCCGATGGCACCAGAGAAGAAGAGCAGCCCGTTAAAAGCAGACAGCTGCCGATTAATATAAAAAATTTTTTGACTTTTCTCATTTGTGTATCCTCCGTTTGACCGCTTACATTAATTCAAAACTGATTTCCTTTTGCACAAAAAATTTCTGTACCATTTTATCCCAAGCCTCCTCTAAAGACTTATCCAAAGTGAACAGATTCATGGAAGTTCCCGTAACACATCGGAGGGAATGTCCGTCATAAGAGATATTTAAGTATAATCCCTGCACATCTTGGGGAGTGAAAGACAGTCCCTGCTGTCTTAAAAGTTTTTCAATATTAGGTTCAGACAGTCCGAAGACAAATTTAAACCGAAGAGGAGTACGCTTTCCGCGGATAAGGGAAAAGCAATATTCTCTTAACTCCTTCCAAAGGGAATAATTGCGTTCGGGGATCATATCTTTGTCAAAAAAGTCTTTTTGTAAATATCCGTTTATTGAAAAAGTATTGAACGTAACTATCTCTCCCTCGATAAAAAGAAACGAATCAAAGGTATCGGAGAGAAGAAGTTTGGACATAAATTCCTTCACTTCTGAGATAGATAACAAAATCATAAAATTTTACCTCCGTTTGAGAAAATAAATACCGAGTCCAAGTGTGATAAATTCAGCCAAAGGTACGGCGGCCCATATGCCGGTCACTCCGAAGAAAAGTGGAAGAATATAGACAAACAGTACGCTCAATACACAACTTTTTATCAGGCAGAGAGAAAGAGAAAGCTGCGGTTTTACCGTAGATTGAAAATATCCCACAATAAACATATTAATTCCGATAACGAAGAATCCCGTAAAATAAATGCGGATTGCCGTTGAGGAAAGAGCCAGTATTTCGGCATTTGGATTTAAGAAAATATTTGTAAACATATTTGGCACAATCAGTCCGAGGATTGCAGGGACAGAGCAAATGATAAAAGCGGTTTTTAATCCCAGTTTTTTTACGGTGCGGATACGCTCGTCTAATCCTGCCCCGTGATTAATGGAAATAATCGGCTGAGAGGCCTGATTGATTCCGTTACACAGGCAGGCAACAACAATAGAAGTGTTTGCGATAACGCCATACATGGTTACCCCGATGTCGCCGATATATTTCAAAATCTGTATGTTGAAGAAAAACATAACAATTCCCGCGGACATTTCTAAAATGAAACTGGTAAATCCGTTTTTGAAAATCTGTTTCACGAAGGAGAAAGAAAGTCCTTTTAAAGTAAAATGCAATCCGTTTCTTTTTGAGAAGAAATGGAAAAGCAAAATACAGGTTGTAATGATTGTCCCAATAACGCTTGCAATGGAGGCGCCTGCCATTTCCATATCAAATGTAAACACAAAAAGAATGTCTAAAAATACATTTGTAATACCGCCGGTTACTACGGCAATCATGGAAAGTTTAGGTGCGCCGTCATTTCTGACAAATGTCTGTAAAAATGTGGAGAAGGAGAAAAACCCAAGTCCCCAAATAACATATGGAGCATAGTCCATAATATATGGTAAAGTGATTTCTGTTGCACCGAGAAAACGTGCCATATCCTCCATAAAAATAAGGAAAATAATCATATAGATGATGCTGATAACAGCATTTAACAGTACGGCGGTAGAAAAATAACGGTTTCCTGTCTGATAATCACCTTTCCCTCTGGCGATAGACATTAACACGGAGCCGCCCACTCCAAATAACAATCCTGTTCCAAAGAAAACATTAAAAAGCGGTAATACAATATTTAAAGCAGCCATTGCGTCTGCGCCGATTCCCTTTCCGATAATAATTGTGTCTGCCAGCACATAAATAGACGTTACCATTGTTCCGCATATAGACGGGAAAAGGTAACGAAAAAAGATTTTGGAAACAGGTTCTTCCGTAAATGATTTGATATTCATAATCTGCTCCTTTTTAAATTTTACTATCCGTTATATTATAGCAGAAAGATTGACTTTTTGAAAGTAAAACAGTATCATAAACCTAACTGTTTATATGCTTGGGAGAATAAAAATGAAGGAAGAATTGATTCGTTTAAATAAATTTTTAAGTGAGGCAGGTGTCTGCTCAAGAAGGGAAGCGGACAGGCTGATAGAGGCGGGCAAAGTGTTCGTGGACGGCAGACGTGCGGAGACCGGAATGAGAGTTTCACCGGCGCAGGAAATAAAAGTCGGGAAAAAGGTCATTCATAAAGGGAATGAGATGGTATTGCTCGCGGTCAATAAGCCGGCAGGAATTGTCTGTACGGAAGAGAAGAAAGAGAAGCACAACATTATCCGTTTTTTAAATTATCCGACAAGAATAACTTATATCGGACGATTAGATAAGGATTCAGAAGGGCTTCTGCTTATGACGAATAACGGAGATATTATCAATAAGATGATGCGAGCCGGAAACAGACACGAAAAGGAATATAAGGTGACGGTGAATAAGCCGGTCACTCGGGAATTTATTGAAAAAATGGGGCAGGGAGTTCCGATTTTAGATACGGTGACAAGGCCGTGCAAAGTAAAAGCGATTGGAAAATACAAATTTAATATTGTACTGACACAGGGATTAAACCGTCAGATTCGCAGAATGTGTGAATATTTTGGATATAAGGTGACAAGACTGGAAAGAGTGCGTGTAATGAATATCCAACTGGGCAGTTTAAAACCGGGAGAATATAGAGAGGTGACAGACGATGAAATCAGGGAACTTTATGAACTGATTAAAGATTCATCAAATGAAACCGTTATAGAATAGAAATAGGAGTAAAGTATGATAGATAAGAAAAAACGTATGCAGGAACTGATCGCATTGCTGAATGAGGCGGGAAAGGCTTATTATCAGGGTGCGACAGAGATTATGAGCAATTTTCAATATGATAAGTTATATGATGAGTTGGCAGAATTAGAGAAAGAATTAAATGTCACCCTGTCGAACAGCCCTACGGTAAATGTAGGATATGAGGTGTTAAGCGAACTGCCAAAAGAACGGCACGAAAAACCGATGCTTTCCCTTGATAAGACAAAAGAAGTAAGCAGTCTGAAAGAATTTTTGGGAAATCAGAAAGCGGTTATTTCATGGAAACTGGACGGACTTACCATTGTGCTGACATACCGTGACGGAGAACTTCAAAAGGCGGTAACACGAGGCAATGGAGAAGTGGGGGAAGTCATAACAAACAATGCGAAAGTGTTTAAAAATATTCCGTTGCATATTTCTTATAAAGGAGAACTGGTGCTTCGGGGCGAGGCGGTTATCGGCTATAAAGATTTTGAGAGAATTAACGAAGAAATTGAGGACGCAGATGCCAAATACAAAAATCCCCGAAACTTATGCAGCGGCTCCGTGAGACAGTTAAATAATGAAATTACCGCAAAGAGAAATGTAAGATTCTTTGCTTTTTCTCTTGTAAAAGCAGAAGGCGTAGATTTTAAAAATTCAAGAAATGAGCAGATGAGATGGCTTTCGCAGCAGGGGTTTGATGTAGTTGAGCATGAGGAAGTGACAAGCGCGGATATAGAAGAAAAGGTGGAAATGTTTGCGCATAAAATAGAGAAAAATGATTTTCCGTCAGACGGACTTGTGCTTGTCTATGACGATATTGCGTATGGACAGTCGCTTGGAACGACGGCGAAATTCCCAAGAGATTCCTTTGCGTTTAAATGGGCAGACGAAATTCGAGAGACAACTTTACGTGAAATTGAGTGGAGTCCGTCAAGGACCGGACTCATTAATCCGGTTGCCATATTTGATTCAGTGGAGTTGGAAGGAACAACGGTGAGCCGTGCAAGTGTCCATAATATAAGTATTATGGAAGAACTGGAACTTGGCATTGGCGATACGATACAGGTATATAAAGCGAATATGATTATCCCTCAGATTGCCGAGAATCTCACAAGAAGCGGAGTGCAAGATATTCCCGACGTCTGTCCGGTGTGCAGGGAGAAGACAGAAATCAGGAAAGTGAATAACGCAAAGGCGCTTTATTGTACAAATCTTGAGTGTCAGGCAAAACGGATAAAATCTTTTGCGCTTTTTGCGAGCAGAGATGCGCTGAATATCGATGGAATGTCGGAGGCAACTTTAGAAAAATTTATTCTGGAAGGATTTATAAAAGAGTATGCGGATATTTTCCATATGGACAGATATGAAGAAAAAATAAAGTCTATGGAAGGATTCGGAGAAAAGTCGTATAATAAACTGCAGGCAAGCGTTGAAAAGGCAAGAACGACAACTTTGCCGAAAGTGATTTACAGTCTGGGAATTGCCAATATCGGTTTGGCAAATGCGAAGATGATTTGTAAAGAATTTCAAAATAATGCAGATGAAATTATGAATGCCACGCCGGAAAGACTAAATCAGATTGACGGTGTGGGAGAAGTGATTGCCGGAACATTTGTAGAATACTTTTCTGTAGAGAAACACAGAAAAGAGTTTCAAAATCTTCTCAGGGAACTTACGATTCCGAAGGAGAGCGCGGAGGAAGGAAAACAGATTTTTGACGGAATCCAATTTGTTATTACCGGAAGCGTAAATCATTTTGCAAATCGTAATGAGGTAAAGGAAGTTATTGAGAGTAAAGGTGGAAAAGTGACGGGAAACGTTACTTCTAAGACAAATTATTTAATCAACAACGATACAGCATCAACTTCTTCTAAAAATAAAAAGGCGAGGGAACTGGGAATACCGATTATTTCAGAGGAAGAATTTTTGGAAATGTTAAGAAAGGGATAATATGTTAGAGAACGAGAATAATGTAAAAGATACTGAATTACAGGAAACAAATGATAAACAAGAAGAATATGAAAAATTCTGTTTTATGTGCAGACGTCCGGAGAGTGTAGCGGGGAAAATGATAGAATTGCCTAACCATATCCATGTATGCTCAGACTGTATGCAGAAAAGTTTTGATGCGATGAATAATGGACAGATTGACTACAGCAAATTAATGAACATACCGGGGATACAGGTAATGAATGTGGAAGATTTGGAAAACATGATGCCAAAACAGCAGAAAGTAAAAAAGAAAAAGCCAAAAGAAGAGGCGAAACCTGCGTTGGACATTAAAAATATTCCGGCACCTCACAAGATTAAGGCGAGTCTGGACGAGTACATTGTAGGGCAGGAACATGCAAAAAAGGCAATGGCGGTTGCAGTCTATAATCATTATAAGCGAGTTGCCACAAATACGATGGACGATATTGAGATTGAAAAATCTAATATGTTGATGATTGGGCCTACAGGCTGCGGAAAAACATATCTTGTGAAAACACTGGCACGCCTTTTAGATGTTCCGTTAGCCATTACCGATGCCACTTCCCTCACGGAGGCGGGATATATCGGTGATGATATTGAGAGTGTTGTTTCCAAGTTGCTGGCGGCAGCAGATAATGATGTGGAAAAAGCGGAACAGGGAATTATTTTCATTGATGAAATTGATAAAATCGCAAAGAAGAAAAATACAAACCAGAGAGATGTAAGCGGTGAATCCGTACAGCAGGGAATGTTGAAACTGTTAGAGGGCAGTGACGTGGAAGTACCTGTAGGAGCAAACAGCAAAAATGCGATGGTTCCGTTGACTACTGTAAATACAAAAAATATTTTATTTATCTGTGGAGGGGCATTCCCGGACTTAGAGGAAATCATTAAAGAGCGTCTGAACAAGCAGGCGTCTGTAGGTTTTATGGCGGATTTGAAAGACAAGTATAATAATGATAAAAATCTGTTAGAGAAAGTGGAAGTGGAAGACCTTAGAAACTTTGGAATGATTCCTGAATTTATCGGACGCCTTCCGGTTATCTTTACTTTACAGGGATTAGATAGAGATAAATTGGTTAAAATTTTAAAAGAGCCTAAAAATGCAATTTTAAAACAATATCAGAAATTACTCGCACTGGACGAGGTGAAATTGGAATTTGATGAGGAGGCATTAGGTGCAATCGCAGAAAAAGCGATGAAGAAAGATACGGGTGCGAGAGCGCTTCGCGCAATTATTGAAGAATTTATGTTGGACATTATGTACGAGATTCCAAAAGACGATAATATTGGACAGGTAACTATTACAAAAGCATACATAGAGGGAACAGGAGGTCCGGTAATTACTCTTCGCGGACAGGCCGCCATCGAACAAAAGTTATAAAAAAACAATTAAATAATTAAAAAAATTGTAAAAAATGACGGTTGCAAAACCTCTCCAATGGGTGTAATCTGAATAAGATTTTGAAGAGAAGAGAAAAGACAAGGAGATGTAAGACATGGAAGAGTATCGTTATTTGTTGGACGTTGCAATTATTCTGTTAAGTACGAAAGTGCTTGGACTTGCAACGAGAAGAGTACAAATGCCACAGGTTGTAGGAGCGCTATTGGCGGGACTTGTATTAGGGCCGGCAATGCTTGGCATATTAACGGAAACTAGTTTTATCCATGAAATTGCAGAAATCGGCGTTATCGTTTTGATGTTCTGCGCAGGTATGGAGACAGATATTAAGGAATTAAAAGAGAGTGGAAAAGCATCATTTGTAATCGCGCTTTGCGGTGTTATCGTTCCCCTGATTGGCGGATTTGCAATAGCATATTTCTTCAATAAACCGGAATTGATTTCTTCAGATGCAAGTTGCAATATCTTTTTACAGAATATTTTCATTGGAATTATTTTGACAGCTACATCGGTAAGTATTACGGTAGAAACATTAAAAGAACTTGGAAAATTAAAAACACGTTCAGGAAATGCGATTTTAGGAGCGGCAATTATTGATGATATTTTAGGAATTATTGCCCTTACAATTGTAACAAGTATGGCGGATTCATCGGTAAGTATTGCAGTCGTATTATTGAAAATTGCAGGATTTTTTGTGTTTGCGGGTATTATCGGCGTTCTGTTTTACAAATTATTTAAAAAATGGAGTGAGACTTCAAATAAACCACTTAGAAGACATGCAATCATTGCCTTCGTATTCTGCTTATTAATGGCATTTATTGCGGAAGTCGGATTCGGAGTTGCGGATATTACGGGAGCGTTTATTGCAGGTTTAATTATTTCAAATACTTCACGTTCGGCTTTTGTGGCATCAAAGTTTGATACATTATCTTATATGTTATTGTCACCAATCTTTTTCGCCAGCATCGGATTAAAAGTAGTATTACCTAAGATGTCGGTTGCCGTTGTTGTGTTCTCAGTCTTATTATGTATCATAGCTATCTTAACAAAGATTGTCGGCTGTGGTCTGGGAGCAAAAATTTGCGGTTATGAAAACTATCAGTGTAAGAGAATTGGTGTGGGTATGATTTCCCGTGGTGAGGTGGCATTGATTGTAGCAAGCAAGGGAGAAGCGTTAGGACTTTTGGGTTCTAACTTCTTAGGACCGGTTATTATCGTTGTCGTTATCACAACAATTATTACACCGATTTTATTAAAACTTGTATTCAAATCATCACCGGCAAATGCACAACCGTCAGATTATGCGGGAAGCAACAAGTTTGCGGAATATGATGACAGTGTTCGTGGAATGCGTGAAGAAAAATAAACTTGTAAATAAGGTAAAAAATAGGTGAAAATCTNNAGATTTTCACCTATTTTTTTGAGTATGTTCAAACTCCAAGTGATGACAATAAAAATTTTCATATCTTCTATTACCTTTTCATACATTGAAAATAAAAAGGAATAATATGTTAGAAGACGTAGCGTTATGTAAAGAACAGATTTTATCAGAAGATTTCAGGGATTTTATTTATGAGAGGGAGAACCCCTATTTTCTGGAGCAGATTTCAACGAGCCGGGTATGTGAACAGGAGATAGGATTTTATTATCGCGCTATTTATATAAATAAAATTTTTGGAGATCCTGTGAATCTGGAGAGATTTAGTTATGGGAGTATTCCGAAGTGCTATACTTTATTGGGGACGGAAACGTTAAATCAAGCGGGAATTACTCAGGTGCAAAATTATCCTACATTAAGGCTGAAAGGCGAAGGAGTGATGATTGGGATTATTGACACGGGTATTGATTATGAAAATCCTTTGTTTAGAAATGCGGACGGAACGACACGGATTGCAGGGATATGGGATCAGACAATACAGACGGGAAGAGAACCGGAAGGATTTTTATATGGAAGTGAATATGTCAGAGAGGAGATTGATGAGGCGCTGCGAAGCGATAATCCAAAGGAAATCGTTCCGACAACAGACACGGACGGGCATGGGACGTTTGTTGCGAGTATAGCGGGCGGGGGAGAAAATGTGGAGGAAGATTTTCTTGGGGCGGCGCCAAGAGCAACCTTTGGCATCGTAAAATTAAAAGAGGCAAAAAATTATTTAAAACAATTTTATTTTATTAATGAAGATGCAAAATGTTATCAGGAAAACGACATTATGCTCGGCATGCGGTATCTGGAAATACTGGCAGACAGAAATCAGATGCCGCTTATCTTTTGTATACCTCTCGGGACAAATTTAGGAGACCATAATGGAACGTCTCCTCTTGGAAATTTACTTTCTTATTATTCTAATGAGCATAATATGGCAGTTGTTTTGGGCGGCGGAAATGAGGCAAATCAAAGGCATCACTATTACGGGAAACTGGAGGAGAGAAGAGATAAAGATTCAGTTGAAATTCGTGTGGAAAGGGGAGGAGAGGGATTTACTCTGGAAATGTGGACGGATATTCCTAACATTTTTATGGTGTCTATCATTTCTCCGGCGGGAGAAAAAATTCCGTTTCCTACAGTGAAACAAAGTGAGAGTACTTTTGTACACAGTTTTGTATTTGAGAGGACGACGGTGTATGTAGATTATCGCTTGCTTGTGGAAAGGACAAATTCAGAATTGGCATTTATCCGGTTTGAAAATGCGGTAGAAGGAATTTGGAGAATAGAAGTGGAAGCGATACAGGTTGCAGATGGAATTTTTCACATGTGGCTGCCTGTGACGGAGTTTTTAAAAGGAGAGGTTTATTTTTTACTTTCTAACCCGGACTGGACAATTACGGAACCGGGGTGTGTATGGACTGTGATGACAGCGGCAAACTATAATGGCAATAATAATAGTATTGCCATTGATTCGGGAAGAGGGTATACTAGAAATGGAACTTTAAAGCCGGATTTTGCAGCGCCCGGAGTGAATGTGATGGGAGTTACAAATCGGAATCAGTTCGCAGAAAGAAGCGGTTCCAGTATTTCGGCTGCAATCACAGCGGGAGCATCTGCCCTGTTAATGGAATGGCTCTACTATCAGATTGGCAGAAGGAATGTGGATACAGTACAAATTAAAAATCTGCTGATTTTGGGAACGAATCGTATAGACTCGGAAGAATATCCGAACAGATTGTGGGGATATGGAACTTTAGATTTATACAAAACGTTTGATGAATTAAAGTCGTTTTAAGAAAGGGGAAACGGGAAGATGAAAGATTTATGGGAAGATATTGTGGATAGAATTAGTGAAACAGCGGAGACTGTGGGGAAAAGAGCAGGAGAAGTTGTGGAAACACAGAAGATTAAAGGAAAAATCCGCAATTTAGAGAGAAGCAACAGAAGAGACTTTAGAGACTTGGGGCGCATCGTTTATGAACGTTACCAAAAAGGAGAGGTACAGGACGAAGATTTTTTGGAGTTATGCGAAAACATTGCCGAAAGAGAGCAGGAAATCAAAGTCTGTGAATATGAGATGAAAGATATTTTTGAGGATTAATTATGCTGATTATTTGTTGTTTGTCGATTGTCGGAATAGCGATTCTCGACTTATGGATAAAAAGCCGGGTAGAAAAAAAGATTAAGCGGGGAGAAGAGATTCCTGTCTGCAGAGGGAAGATTCTGTTGCGTCACGTACATAATGAGGGAATGGCGTTAAATATGCTGGACAGATACCCAAAAGCAGTCAAATGGATTTCAATTGTGATGACGGGAATAGTGGCTGTCTATGCTCTGTGTCTGTTTGGAAAACATAAAAACGGATTGGAAAAAATCAGTTTAAGTTTTCTGATTGGCGGTGCGGTCAGCAACCTGTATGACAGAATAAAAAGAAAATATGTTGTAGATTATATTGGATTTAAAACAAAATGGAAAAAACTGACGGACATCACGTTTAATATAGGTGATTTCAGTATTTTTGCGGGAGCAATCGGATTTATTCTGTCCGGTTTTAAGAAGTAGATGAGGAGATGCGGTTGCATCTCCTTTAAATATGAAAGAATTCTTTGATTTGATTCAAAATAATGTGCATTAATCTTGTGCGCGCCTCTATGCTTGCCCATGCAATGTGCGGTGTAATTAGCAGTTTTCGACTATCCTCTATCTGCAGCAAAGGATTTTCGGCCTCCATCGGTTCTGTACAAAGAACGTCCAGGCCGGCAGCGGCAATCAACTGATTTTCCAATGCGTACGCTAAATCACTTTCCACAACAATTGCTCCCCGGCCGAGATTGAGAAAAATGGCGGAAGATTTCATTTTGGCAAAAGCCGACTTATTCATTAAATTTTTCGTTTTATCAGTGAGAGGTGCGTGTACGGACAAAATATCAGATTGAGTCAGAACGGTATCAAAATCTACCTGATGATATCCCTTCTGTGCGGGGCTTCCTGAAGGGGAGTAATAAATTACATTTGCGCCAAAACATTCTGCGATTTGTGCGACACGCCGTCCGATATTTCCAAGACCGATAATACCCCACGTTTTTCCTTCGATTTCCGAAAATTTTTCTTCAAAATGCGTAAAAATCCTATCGTTTACATAATGGCCGCCTTTTACATAGCCATCATAATAATTCAATTTTTCTAAAAGATAAAACAGCATGGCAAAAGTGTGCTGTGCAACTGAATTCGTAGAATATCCGGCTACATTACGCCATGCGATATGATTTTTTTCAAGATACTCTTTATCTAAATTATCTGTACCGGTTGCAGTGACACAGACAAGTTTTAAATGTTTTGCAGTGTGAATTGTAGAGTGATTAATGGCAACTTTGTTTAAAATAAGGACATCGGCATCTTTTACTCTGTCGGGAATCTGCTCCGGAGTGGAAAAATCATATTTTACGATTTCTCCTAATTTTTCAAAGGAGGACAGATTTATATCATCACCAATTGTTTTTGCATCTAAAAATACTATTTTCATTCTTTTAATCCTTTCTGATTTGTTATAAAATAATTTTAGCGTTGAAAATAAAAAAAGTCTATATAAAGATAATGGAGATGATGAGATGATACAGGATATATATCCACATATTTATAGGAATGAATATAAACCGAAAGCCCCACAAAAAGAAAGTTTTCTCTTGATTTATAAGGGGCGTGAGGCGCTGTTAAAGGAGAGTGAGGAAATTTGCTTTCCGACCTTTGGGGAAATGGAATTGTATGATTCTGCTCTGTGTGAAAAATGCACATATTTATTTTCTGTCGATAATCAGTCTTTTTATCTGGCAGAAGATTTCTACGGGGACATAGAAGGATATTGTTGGAAAGATGCGGAAATGTTTCGCAGATTGAAGCCGCAGCATCTTGCGTTTGCCGGAATTACGGGCTGCCAGTTACACCGCTGGTATCAGTCTCACAAATTTTGTGGAAGATGCGGAAGGAAAATGGTAAAAGATGACAGGGAGAGAATGTTAAAATGTGAACACTGCGGCCAAATGGAATATCCGAAAATTTCCCCGGCAGTTATCGTAGGTGTCACAGACGGAAACAGACTTTTGATGTCAAAATACGCGGGAAGGGAATATAAAAAATATGCCCTGATAGCGGGATATGCGGAAATAGGAGAAACAATAGAAGAAACGGTTAAACGTGAGGTTATGGAAGAGGTAGGACTGAAAGTAAAAAATATAAGATTTTACAAAAGCCAGCCATGGTCTTTTACGGATACGCTTCTTTTAGGTTTTTTTGCGGACTTGGACGGAGAGGATAAGATTACGCTGGACAAAGAAGAGTTGGCGCTGGCAGAGTGGTTTGAACGTGAAGATATTCCGATAACGGAAAGAAATATCAGCCTTACAAATGAAATGATTTTATATTTTAAGGAAAAGAAAAATATTGACATTTAATTAAAGGAAGAATATACTATAATAGTAAAAGAGCGATTGCGAATTATAATATTATAATTTGCTTTGCTCTTTTTTAGGTTTAGCAAGAAGTAAATGTAAAATAGGAAAGGAAGAGAGTATGGAGAAAAACAGAAGAAAAGAGTTTGCTATTGATATTTTGGTAGATATTGTCGGAAACCTGTTAATTGCCATTGGAGTATATAATTTTGCGGCAAATTCAGGATTTCCTGTAGCGGGAATTTCAGGAATTGCCATGATTTTTTATCATTTATTTGGGTTGCCAATCGGTACGATGACAATCATATTAAATATCCCGATTGTTATTATGTGTTACAAATTATTGGGAAAAGGATTTTTGTTAAGATCCATTAAAACAATGATTATTGCATGGCCGCTTATGGACTATGTTGCACCGATGCTGCCGGTATACTCGGGAGACAGAATGTTATCTGCCATCTGCGTAGGAGTATTTTCAGGTTTAGGTTATGCCATGATTTATATGAGAAATACATCTACAGGGGGAGCAGACTTTATTATCATGTCAGTTCGTGCTTTGAGACCACATTTATCCATTGGAAAAATTACATTTATTACAGACGTAATTATTGTAGGACTTGGAGGACTTCTTTTTGGAGACGTGGACAGTATTATTTACGGTCTGATTTTAACTTATATCCTTTCCGTTGTTGTAGATAAAGTAATGTACGGTATTGATGCTGGAAAAATGACATTGGTTGTCACAGACCACGGACATGAAGTTGCAAAACGAATTGATGAACTGACACAGAGAGGTTCAACATTTCTGCGCGGCGTAGGAAGTTATTCGGGAGAAGAGAAATTAGTTGTTATGTGTGCCTGCAGTAATAAGGAAATGCATATGGTACAAAAAGCGGTTAAAGAAGTGGACGAAGAAGCTTTCTTAATTACAATGGAATCAAATGAAGTGAGGGGGGAAGGGTTTAAACCTCACTAAATATATAGACACACTTAAGGTGAAAAGATTGCGCAATTGTGCAATCTTTTTGTATTTCTAAAGAAAACTTAATACTGTTTACATTTGGCCGGAAGCCATTATATAATACAGAAAAAGAGAGCGGTAAAAAAGTGAGACACACAAATATAAACAGAAAGGTGGAAAGCGTGGGAGAATACATTGTGTGTAAGTGTAACTGGTTATGGATATGAAAAAAGGGAGGAAAATTGAATGAAAAGAAAACAGAAAACACTACTGTCATTTTTAATGATTATGGCAATGCTGCTTGTTAATGCTCCGCAGGTGCAGGCAGAAAATAATAATCCATATGCAAACTGGGATACTATCAAGGTTTTTGAAACAACGGACGTTCATGGATATATTACTGATGTTTCTACATATAAGGAAGAAACTTTCCAGTACAGGCTTGCATATATTGCCAAACTTGTGAACGATGCACGCGCAAACAGTGAATACGAAGGAGTACTTTTGCTGGACGGCGGAGATATTTATCAAAGTACGCCGCATTCAAATTTAACTTTTGGAGCGCCTATGCGTGCTGCCTATGACAAAATGAAATACGATGCTGTTGCTCTTGGAAATCATGAGTTTGATTGGGACGTGAAAAAGTATGTAGCAGATGAAAAAGGAACAATGGCTCCGTACGAAATTGGAAATTATAAAGGAGATTCGGATATTCCTGTTTTGGCAAACAATCTATATTATAAAGAAAATGGTCAGAGAGTTCCTTTTACACAGGACTATACTGTAGTGAAAAAAGGAAAATATGATATAGCGATTGTCGGATATGTGGAAGATTACTCAAACGATATAAAGGCTTCACAGATAGCGCCATATAAAATTGACGGAGACTTAAATAAACTTAGTGAAAGAACAAAAGAAGTAAAAGAAAAAACAAAAGCAGATGTAGTAATGGTTTTGGCACATGGCGAGCCGGGACCGATTGCGGAGGCGATGAATCCGGACGTGGTGGACTTGGTTTTGGGCGGACACTCACATGAAAAAAATGTGGGAACGGCAAAAAATGGAATTGACTATATTCAGGGGAATTCAAAAGCATACGGCTACGCAACTGCGGAAGTAAAAATCAATCCGGAGAACAATGATGTTGAAGTGATAGATCCGACATATGTGGATACAACTGCGAAAGAAAATTTGCAGAATCTGTATTATCAGAATGGGAATAATCCACATTTGGATAAAGAAATCACAAAAATCAGTCAGGCGGCATGGGACGAGGTAAAAGATGAAATGTATGAAGTTCTCTGCACGGTAGATAAAAATATTACAAAAACACCTATTCAGGAGGGAACGACAACTTCCATAGCGGGAAACTGGCTGGCAGGATTGATGTTGGACGCAACAAAAGAACAAAATACAGTTGCGGCATTTACAAACAGCGGGGGAATACGCTCGGATATTTTGTTGGAAGAAGGGGCGTCAACACGAAACGTTACCGTGGCAGACATTTATACAATCACACCGTTTGGAAACAGACTTTATACATATGAAATAACAGGAAAACAGATGGCACAACAGCTGGAGAACGCTTTGCTTGGAACAAATGACAGTTCTAATTTTGGCGACCAATTTTCGGGAATTACTGCCACTTACGAAAAAGTGAACGGCAAAGTGAAAGTAACTTCCATAACAACAGACCGGGGAGAACCGATTTCCATTTATGACACAGAGAAAAAATATCCTGTTTGTGTCAATGAATATTGTGCGACGCTGGAAGGTTCTGTGTTTAAAGAATTGAAACCGATTGTTTCTCCAGATGATGCTCCTATAGATAATTTGAGTGCAATTCAGGCTCTGCGCGACAGAAGAGAGGCACAGGGACTGAAAATGGAGTTGGACACAAAGGTAAGAGCGATAGAGCAGCCGGCGGGAACATATCTTGCAGAAGAGATTACACGTTTAGAAAAAGATGCACAGGCATATAGAGTAGAAACGGCAAAATCTTCAGATACGGAAAAAATCCGGTTGTTAGATGAAAAAGGCAAAGAATTATTGTCAAATCCTGATATAAGCGAAGAACAGAAAAATCAGGTAAACAAGGTATTAGAGCATACGAAAGCGCTCTTAGAAAGAATTTCTACGGCGCAACAGGCGTTACAGACTGAAAATATTAAAAAAGCAGACAAAATCAATACGGATAATGTAAAAGTAACAGACAAAACTGTGCTGGAAAATGCGAAAAGGGACTTAGAGACAGCGGAAAAATTATATAAACAAAACTATACGGAAGAGGAACTGGCCCAATTAAAGACAAAATTGCAGCAGGTTCAGAAGAACTTAGATGCAATCAAGAAGATGCAAAATACCCATGCACCTGAAAATAATGGGGGAGGGGCAGCAAATCCAAAGACAGCCGACGCAACACAGGTGACAATCTGGCTTATTATGATGATGGCTGCAACGGGAAGTTTGACAGCATTAAGATATAAAAAGAAAAATTAGTGTATAGCAGGATAGTATGAAACAAGAAAGAGTCGACAGGGCTCTTTCTTGTTTGTAGGAATGATTGCAGAACCTTTTTATCATTATAGTGTATGCCGCGAGGGGGCGATTTTGGGCGTAAGTAATTATGGTGTTATGGGCGAAAGGAAATAATAAGATTTAGAGAATGTAATTTTCGTAAAAAAATTGCAGAAAAATGAAAAAAGATGTT
>NZ_BAAHSH010000065.1:0-21314 GCF_054660755.1 Faecalimonas hominis | reverse complement strand
GAAAAAGTTTCATACTCTTAACATTCGACATTCCTCATTTGCATTATGCGGAATAAATTCCTTCCACAATAATCTTCTTAAAAAAGCGGGATAATCCAAGATGGACGGTATCATCAGCCTTCTCAGGTATTCTGCGGATTAATACTTCCCCTAATTCATGAGGGAAACTTTTAAAATTGTCCGCTTTTAAACGTTCTGTTTCATTTTTATCAACAAATCTTGCTGAAATCTCCAAACGAGAGCCGCCTCATGTGTGGCACATCATGGAAGTGATTAAAATATTCTGCAGTTGATTTTCCTGCATATAATTTTTCAGTCTGTCATCTAATTGTATGTTCATCATTCCGATTCTCTCCTTTATATTTGATGCTTTTATTATGCCCTAATAGAAAGAAAAGTTCTGTAATGAAGTCACATAAAGACGATAATATTATTCTGCCGTAGGAATCGCCTGTGTATCATCAACTTTTTTAAATACACATACGACACAGCAAAATGCCATGACGGCAACTGCAACAACAACCCAGCCAAGACCGAGAGAATAAAGTGGAAGGGAATGACAAAGTTTATTTACAAAACCAAACTTCACTCCGACTTTTTCGAGAGCATAAATCACACTGATAGCTCCGACTGCCCCGATTGTACAAGGATAGATATACGGGTTGCGTTTTAACCATGTATCGCAAAGTCCAAGTACGATTAGCATAATGGAGATTGGATAAATTGCGTCAAGTACAGGAACAGAAATACTTAAAATCATATTTAATCCCTGATTACATACGATAAACGAAAATCCTGCAATCACGCATACCCATTTGCGATAAGAAAACTTACTTGTCAGTGTGGAAAAATACTGTGAAATGGAAGTGATCAATCCAACACATGTTGTTAGGCATGCCAATGTAAAAATTGCAGCCAGCAGGATTGCTCCGGTGTCTCCGAAAAGTTCATGGACGATGCAGCGAAGTGTCCACGCACCGTTTTCCTGAATGTCAAATACCCCCGAAGAACTCATTCCCATGTAAGCGAGCATCAAATATACGGCTGCCAGAATTGTTCCGGCAAAAATCCCTGTTGTAACCGTGTAGTGCATAACGCCTTTTTTCTCTTTTACGCCAAGCCCACGGATAGTTGTGGCGATGACAAGACCGAAGTTCAATGCGGCAATAGTGTCCATTGTCAGATACCCTTCCAAGAATCCTTTTACCATCGGATTAGCGTTATAACTTTCCTGTGCAGGTGCAACATCAACAGTTCCTTTAAACAGAAAACTGAAAAACAGAAAGAGTAATAAACAAAGTAAAGAAGGTGTCAGCACTTTTCCGATTCGTTCCACCAGTTTGTTCGGTGTCATTGCAAGCCACCCTGCAAGTAAAAAGAATACGAATGAAAATGCAAGCATGGATAAAGTCAAATTTGTTCCTTCCGGAAGGTAAGGCGCTACTGCCATCTCAAAAGGAAGGGAAGCGGCACGCGGAATGCCAAGTCCCGGACCGATGGATAAATAAATCAAAATAGTAAACACAATGGCAAATTTAGGATTTACTTTCCGTGAAAGCCTTTCCAGTCCGTCAAACCGCGCCACAACGATAACACCCAAAACCGGGAGGGCAACAGCCGTAATCAGGAAGGTTAAAATTGCCAAAGGAGTATGTTCACCGGCGTTCTGTCCCAAAAATGGAGGGAAAATCAGGTTTCCTGCTCCAAAAAACAGTGAAAACAACATAAAACTTACGAGTAAAACTTGTCTTTTCTTTAATTTCATCATAAAATCCTCCTCAAAATAAAATCATTGCATTTGATACAATCTTCGCTATGACGGGAGTGTAAGTAGTGCTGTCACTGATAATTGAGTATAAAAAAATCGTCCTATGAAAAGGACGATTATCAATCGTGGTACCACCTTAATTCCCGAGTATAAACTCAGCTCATATCGCATCATCTAATGCGTGTCACCTGTAACGTGGCTTAACTCCGGCTTGCTTACTTGCATTTCAGCGTGCTTCTCAAAGATGATTTCATCTGTCAGGTTCATTAGTAACTCACACCGACCGTTACCTCTCTGAAAAATCCACTGAAGATTACTTGTTCTTATCAACGAATTTGTAATATGGGTGTATTATATTTGATTTGTAAGAAATTTGCAAGTGGTTTTTATAAAAAAATTATTTTCCATAAATTTTAACCGGCAGTTAAAAAATTTGCCTAAATATTTCTTTTACGTCAATTGTTACTTTTCCGTCTATCTGCTATTCTTAAATTAAGCAAAGGCCTTGCGAAAAAAGAGTTGGAGGAAATAGAGATGAAAATAGGAGAAGTAATACGAAAATATCGAAAAGAAAAACAGATGACACAGGAAGAAATGGCAGAATATTTGGGAGTGACAACACCTGCCGTGAACAAGTGGGAGAATGGTAACTCGATGCCCGACATTTCTCTGTTGGCGCCGATAGCAAGGCTTTTAGGTATCAGCACGGATACTCTGCTTTCTTATCAAAATGAGTTGACAGACAAAGAAATTTCAAGGAAAATTGAATTGCTTGCGGAGAAAATGAAAACGGAATCCTATGAAGATGTTTTCCGGTGGACAGAACAGCAGATACGGGAATATCCGAATTGTGATAAACTGATCTTGGTGGCAGCGCAGACGTTGGACGGTTACAGAACGATTTTGAATGTAGAGAATCACGAAAAATATGATGAAAAAATTTATCAGTTATATTTGCGTGTGGCAGACAGCCGGGAATATACTCTAGCCATGTCGGCATGGATTTCTCTGTTCCACTATCAGATAGGGAAGAAAAATTTTGAGGAGGCTCAGAGGTATTTGGACCGTTTCCCGAAGATAGAGGTCAGTGCGAAACAAATGAGGGCGCTTTTATTTGCAAAGCAGGGAAAAACGGAAGATGCCTACAGATTATACGAAGAAATACTGTATACAGGCGGAATGAATATGGCTCAGTCATTATCCGGAATATATACACTGGCGGTAAAAGAAAATGATTTAGAAAAAGCAGAATATATCACGGAAAAACAGGGTGAGTTGGCGAAAACATTGGAGATGGGAAGATATATGGAAGTGACGGCAGGTTTAGAATTGGCCGTTTACAAAAAAGATAAAGAAAAAACATTAGAAATTTTAACGGAAATGGCTCACTCCCTTCAGCATATGGGAGATTTCCGATATGCTCCACTATATTCCCATATGCAGTTTAAGGACGGAGAAATGTCAAATATCTTTTTTATGTTCAAAAAGGCATTTGAAAATGACGGAGAATTTGCATTTTTGCAGGACGATGAACGATACAAAAAATTATTGGAAGAAGTAAAGGAGATAACAGGCTAAATATATGACAACAAAACAGATACCTCATTTTAACATTCAACAGATTTGTGATTCGGGACAGTGTTTCCGTATGACACCGGTGGAAGAAAATAAGTACAGTGTAGTTGCGTCGGGGCGCTATTTAGAAATCACACAGGAAAAAGAAAACTGCACATTTTCATGCGGGGAAGAGGAATTTGAGACATTTTGGAAAAACTATTTTGACTTAGATAGAAATTATGAGGATTATTTATGTCAGATTAATCCGAATGACAGGTATTTAAGTGAAGCGGGGAGATTTGGTTATGGAATAAGAATTTTACATCAGGATTTATGGGAAATGATAGTTTCATTTCTTATTTCCCAGCAAAACAATATAGCGAGAATACGAAAGTGTATTCAAAATATTTGTGAAGAGTATGGAGAAAGGCAGTTGAATTTTCGTGGAGAAGTTTACTATACGTTTCCGACGGCAGAGACATTGGAAAAATTAGGGGACGACGAATTAAAGGCGTGTAATTTAGGATACCGGGGCAAATATGTTGTGCGCACGGCAAAGAGTGTTGTGGCGGGAGAGATAAGTTTGGAACAGGTAAAGAAAATGTCCTATCGAAAAGCAAAAGCCGAGCTGCTGAATTTATTTGGAGTCGGAGAAAAAGTTGCAGACTGCATATGCCTGTTTGCACTGCATCATTTACAGGCTTTTCCTGTAGATACACATATCCGTCAGGTGCTGGACGAACATTATAAAAGAGGGTTTCCTAACAGGCGTTATAACGGATTTCAGGGCGTTATGCAGCAATATATATTTTACTATGAATTGTTTGGGAAAAAGTGATATACTGTACGGAGAAATGAAAGAGAAAGGACCGGTGCGATGAAACAGACGGAAAAGAAAATGGTGTCCAACTGTGAGAGTTGTATGAACTATGAGTACGATGAGGAATACGAGTATTATGTTTGTACGAAAAATTTAGATGAAGATGAGATGTATCGTTTTGTAAAGGGCGAATTTAGAGACTGCCCATATTACCAGTTCGGCGACGAGTATAGAATTGTGCGGAAACAGATGTGAAAAAACTGTGAAAGGGGACGTAGTAAAATTAAAAAGTACTACGTCCCCTTTCACGTTTAGCCCTGTCCCTTTTCGGATATAGAATTACATTTATAGATCATAATCATTGAAAACGTTTGAGAATAGGCCATAAATTAGTTGAATATATGAAGATTTTATAAGATTTTTTGTTAGATAATAGTAAAAGTTTTAATTTTAAGGGAACTCTGGTGGCTTAATGTAAAAAGGGACAGGGGTATCTGAAAAAAGGGACACAGTGAATTGCAATCGGGGACGTAGTGAAATTAGAGAACACTACGTCCCCGATTTGCAGTTTCTACCTCACCTCATAATAATATTTTCCTTTTTCGTCAATACCGTAGAAATCGGCGAAAGAAAGGTGGAAAATATCTTTATCAAAGTGAGAAACATCTATTTCGTTTTTGATTAAATATTGATAAATACCTGCGTAATCAATGGAACCCTGTAATAAGATGCTGTCCAGTTTGCCGTTTCGGATAATTGCACGTTTATAGTTCTTAGCATCTTCCTGTTCTAAAACAGTGTCGCCTTCCTCGGCAACTCCGCGGCCGAGTGAAAGTGTTACAAGCCCGTAGAAGTTCATCGTATTTTTCATGGCGTATCTGTCTGTGTAGTGGGATTCCACGCCACACATATTAAGACCGGCAACCTGCCCCTGTTTCATGGCGTTTGGCCAGATTCCCGATAATCCGGTTACATCTCCGGCAGAGTAAATGTCATTGCAGTTTGTTTTCATTGTGTCGTCAACCTGAATGAAGCGGTCTACATGGATTTTTGAACCTTCTACACATTCAACGGCAGGGCGTACACCTGCTGCTACAATGATTAAATCGCAGTCAATTTTTGTTCCGTCATCGAGGAAAACAGCGTCAATGTAACCATTCTCGTCCATATGTGTGTCGGAGGCTTTTTTTCCGACAATGAAATTGCAGCCGTGTTCCTCAAAAAGTTTACGGTATGGTTTTCCGGCAGTTTCGTTTAATTGGATAGGGAGGATTCTGTCTGCCATTTCCACTACCGTTACTTTTTTCCCCTGCTCTAAAAATGCATAGGCAGCGTCCATTCCAACAAGGCCGGAACCGACAACGAGAATATGATCTGCATCGTCGGCAAGCGGTCTGATTTTCTGGGCGTCGGAGAGATGACGGAGTCCGAAAACATTTTTTGCCTCTCTGAATTGTGCAACCGGAGGAATGAAACTGTTTGCTCCTGTTGCGATTAGCAGTTTGTCAAACAGATAGTCCTCGTGGTTGGAGAGACAGACTTTTTTCTCGTCCACATCAATTTTTTCAACAGTTACTCCTTTTACCCAGTGAATGCGGTTTGAGGAAAAGAAATCCTTATCTACAAAAGAAAGTGTTTCCTCGTTGCGCTCATGGCTTAAATAGCGGTGTAACATACAGCGGGAATGCACAAATTCGTCTGTGGAAATCATAGTGATTTGTGCGTCTTTATCAGTTTTTAAAATGGTCTGGGCAGCGGTGATTCCGGCAGGCCCAACACCGATAATTACGTGCATCATAATGTTACCTCCTCTACATAGATAGCCTTTTTCGGACAGGATTTCACGCAGTTTGGTTCGCTGTTGTCCTGTATACAGAAATCGCATTTAATCACTTTTGTGTGAGTGGCGGTGTCTGCTTTTAAAACGCCGTACGGACAGTTCATTACGCACATAAAACATGAGCCGCATTTTTTCTCATCATAGGAGACAAGACCTGTCTTGGCATCTTTCGTTAAAGCCCCGCTCATGCAGGACATTACACATTCAGGCAAATCACAGTGTCTGCAGAAGATGGGACGGTAACTTCCGTCCGGCATCTTCTCAATATGATTGCGGGATTCGTTGCGGATATCAGTTAAATCTAAATCATAAATTGTACCCGGAGTTTCACGGTGCGCCTGTATACAGGCAACCGTACAGTTTTTACAGCCATCGCATTTGGAGGCATCAATCATAATACGTCTCATAGATAACCCTCCTATATATGTAAATGATTACGTTTTTCCTCAATAATCTTTTCTAAAATATCAGCAGTTTCTTTTGCATCTTCGTTAATGATAACCTGTCCGCCTGTCAGTTCTTTCATGTCTTCCGTCATCACTTTTACTGCAGTTTTACTTCCTGTAATAAATGGAGGAAGTCCTAAATGAAGAGGAAGCCCCAGTGCAAGACCGAAACAGCCGTCTGCCAAGGCCTGTTCTTCAAGCCATTGTGCAGCAGAAAGAACAAGAGGAAGTTCAGGAAGGTCAACGCCAAGTTCTCTTGCGATTTCTGTGGCAACGATTTCCAATCGTCCAATTGCAAGACAAGGACCGAAGTTTAATACAGGAGGAATATTTAATTTTTCACAGACTGCGCGAAGTTTAGGACCTGCTAATTTTGCCGCTTCAGGTGTCATTAAACCGCAGTTTTCGATTCCCCCTGAAGAACAGCCGGCAGTGAGAACAAGAATGTCTTTTGCAATCAGTTCTTTTGTCAGTTCCACACTTAAAACGTCGTGACCGCCCGCTGTTAAGTTTGAACAGCCGACTACGCCGGCAATCCCTTTGATTTCTCCTGATACGATTAATTCAATAAGAGGAGTCCATTTTCCGCCGAGGAAATCTTTTAACGAACCTTCGCTTACCCCTGTTAAAGTGCAGTCGTTTCCGTGATCTTCAAAAAGATTCATCGGCACTGTTCCGCGTCTTTCTTTGTATGCTTCGATAATTTTATCAATAATGATTTCGCTCTGTTCTTCGCGGTTTTCAAAGGAGAATGGCATAAGTTCCGCATTTGCCTTTTTGGCTACATCGTCAAGACAAATCTGTTTGATTTTTAATTCATCACAGATTGGCTCGATTCCTGGAAGAGTACAGTTAAATTCAGAAAGAACAACATCGATTGCGCCGGTTGCGAGGATAGCCTCACTTGTGTAGTTATTTCCGGCATGTCCGTCAAATACTTCTGTATAGTGAGCGCCGCGAAGTTGTAAATCCTGTCCGACACAGGTACAACCAACTAATTTAAAGCCCTTTGCTCCCGCTGCCTGTGCTTTTGCTTTGGCCTCGTCTGAGATAAGACGTTCCTGTAAATCAACGAAGATTGTGTGCTGGTGTCCCGTAATCATAATGTTAATATAATCCGGATCAATTACGCGGAGACCTACAGGGGCAAGGCGAAGTTCAGGCTGTCCTAAAAGAACGTCATTTAATAAGTTGGTCAGTGTCAGGCCGTATACACCTGTGGAAATACCTAATTTGAGGCAGTCTGTAAGCATATCTACCGGATCGGAGTTTAAGTTTGTTGAACATTTTACAACACCTTTAAATACTTCGGCTTTTGCACCGCCCGGCATAATGCCAAGTTCTTTCCAGCGTTTTACACGTGGCGCGTAAGCGATTTTTTCAACGAGTTCCGCAGAAACGTATTCCGGTTTATATAAGTCTGCAAGTACGGCATCAGCAACTTTTTCTGCTTTTACATAAATATCTTCATCTGTAATGCCGAAAATTTCTGCAAGATGATTCAGAGATTGAATTCCTTTTAATTCTCCGCGTATCTGAGCAGTCTTCTTTAAATTCAAAGCAGTGTTTTCTACAATGTGGATATAACAGCCGCTTCCTGAGGCAACCGCGCGTAAAAAGTTTCTTGTAACAATCGTATCTGCGTTGGCGCCACAAATTCCTCGAGGAGCATCTGGTGTAATTCGGCAAGGTCCGTTAGAACAGAGACGACAACAGACACCCTGTAATCCAAAACCGCATTTTGTACTCTGTCCTTCTACACGGTGGTGAGAAGTTTCCATAGGAAGTGAGCGGATATAACTTTCCAAAGGTTTATCTGCACTTTTGCAAGTATTGCAACCATAACATTGATTCATTGTGTAAAATCCTCCTTATAACATAAACTGTACTAAAAATGTATAGATTCGGGTAAAAAATTATTTGCGAAATAATTCTGCTAAATTTTTATGCTGTAATTCCTGTAAAAGAATACGCTGAATCCGACAAAATTCACCGTGAACGAGACAAGGTGTGTTTTGCGTATTCATGGAGCACTGATAATCTTTTTTCATACATTCCAGCAGTAAGATATCCGGCTCAATGGAAGAGCAGACATCGTAAAGAGAAATGTCTTTTAAAGACTGGTTCAGGGCATATCCCCCGTTTGCGCCTCTTAGACTTTTCAAAAGTCCCGCCTTTTCCAGTTTTCTCGTAATTTTATATGTCATGGCAGATGAGAGATTCTCCATTGTACATATGGTAGACACGTTGATAAATTCGCCTGATGACAATGCCCGCATAATCCGAATGGCATAATCACATTCTTTCGTAAATAACATAAATACCTCCTTGATAAAATAACTATATAATACTATACTAAAATAGTCAAGAATGATTTTTACAAACTATACAGTCATGCACACGGATATAAGAGACCGGGTGCAAACTTGTTTGCAGGGAGGTTCTCTTATATCTGTGTATATGGCGATTAGCCATAAGCGAGAATTTAGTTGCGGCAGCAACGAAATAGACTGCGGAGCAGTCAATTCGAGCCGCATGACTGTATGTATACTATTTAGGAAAAGAGGAGATTATATGAAGAAAACAGTAAACACATCATTTATTTATGCCATTTTAGCCATGATCGGGGGTGTATTTTATCGGGAATTTACAAAGTTTCAGGAATTTGACGGAAAAACAACATTATCCGTTTTACATACCCATTTATTTATGCTCGGTATGGTTATGTTTCTGCTTGTAACAATATGTATTCGCCTGTTTGCGATTGATAGGGCGAAAAAATATTCTGCATTTTTTGTCATCTATAACGCAGGTGTCTGTTTGACATCAGTTATGCTGACTGTTCGCGGAATCGTTCAGGTTCTTGGTGTGGAACTTAGTAGTGCGCAGAACGGTATGATGTCAGGGGTTGCGGGAATCGGACATATACTCATCGGAGTGGGAATGCTTTTCTTTTTCTTTTCATTAAAAGAGAGCGTTTCAACTTTGCAGACATCACAAAAAGAGGTATAATAAGAAGAAAAGCAGGCAGTTAAAGGGAAGGAGAGGGACACAGTTCCATTAGATAAGATGAAAATATTAAGTATTACGGCACAGAAACCTCATAGTACGGGCAGTGGTATATACTTAACTGAATTGGTGAAAAATTGGGATACACAGGGAAATAAACAGGCGGTCATCACGGGAATTTATGAAGATGACCGCTTGGATTTTCCGCAGGAAGTAAAAGTGTATCCCGTTTATTATCAGTCGGAAGAATTACCATTTTCCATATTTGGTATGTCTGACGAAATGCCTTATGAAAGTTTAAAATACAGTGAGATGAGCGGGGAGATTTTGGAAAAATTTTCTCGTGCATTTCAGGAAAAAATATCTTTGGCAGTGCAGGAGATGAATCCGGACGTCATCGTATGTCATCACCTTTACCTGCTCACAGCACTGGTGAGAGAATGGTATCCGGACAAGAAAATATACGGTGTATGTCACGGCTCGGATTTAAGACAGTTTTCTAAGAATCCGCTGCAGAGAGAACGAATCCGAAAAAATATAGGAAAGTTAAACGGCGTGATAGTTCTTCACAGGGAACAAAAACAGATAGTGCAGAAAATGTTTTTGCTGCCTCCGGACAGAATTCATATTGTGGGCGTAGGATACAATCAAACTGTTTTTCGGAGGAGAAAAACGGAAAAACTGCGTAAAAAGCAGATTGCATTTGCCGGGAAGGTGACGGAAAAGAAAGGAATTTTCAGTCTTCTGCGCGCTGTGGAAAAGTTGCCTTATGACGAAAATGAACTGGCGATAAAGATTGCGGGTGGAATCGGCACGAAGCAGGAATTTGAGGAAATCTGCAAATTAGCCAAAGAAAGCAGGTATCCGATTACCTTCTTGGGACTTTTAAGTCAACAGGAGTTGGCGGAAACGTTTTGTCAGAGCGATGTGTTTGTCTTGCCCTCCTTCTATGAAGGCTTACCGTTAGTTGTGTTGGAGGCGATGGCATGTGGGTGCAAAGTTGTCTGTTCCGACATTCCGGGTGTGAAAGAGTGGCTTTCGGAAAATGTCCGGCGGGAGCAGGCTGCATTTGTAAAATTACCGTCCATGAAAAATACAGATGAGCCGAATAGAGAGGAATTGCCATACTTTGAGAGGAGGCTGGCAGACAGTATTTATGAAAAATTAGAGCAGCGGGAAGAAGAAAATCCGGATTTGTCAAAGGTCTCATGGAATGGAGTGAGTTTACGGATTTTAGAGTTGTTAAAGAAGTAAAGGAGAAAACAGATGTTTATAGATACACATATGCATGAATGTACATACTCAAAAGACAGTTATCTGAAACTTGAAGATATGGTAAAAGTGGCAAAACGGCGTGGATTGGGAGGTATTTGTATTACGGACCATGACGACATGGGCTTGAAACAATATGCGGAAGAATATGCAAAGAAAGTGGTTTTTCCCATTTTTGTGGGAATAGAATTTTTTTCTTTGCAGGGAGATATTGTAGCGTTTGGAATTGAAGAATATCCAAAAGAGAGGGTAGATGCGCAGGAATTTATTGATTTGGTAAAAAGACAGGGAGGAATCTGTTTCAGTGCGCACCCGTTTCGCAATAATAACAGGGGACTGGAAGAGAATTTAAGAATGGTAAAAGGGCTGGACGGCGTGGAAGTGTTAAATGGAAGTACACTGCCTGAGGCAAATAAAAAGGCGGCGGATTACGCAAAAGAATTGGGGCTTGTCACGGTAGGATCAAGTGATTGTCATATTATTGAGAAAATAGGATTTTTTGCGACTTACTTTCCGGAAGAAGTAAGAACGATGAAAGACTTTATCCGTGTGTTTAAAAGTGGAAAGTGCAGACCTGCATATTACACGGAAAACGGCTATCAAATCTGGGATATGGAGACGCCTATTCATAAACCATATTTACTTAAAGATTCGTAATAGGTTTCTTAGGAAAATCTTCAGATTTTTCACAGTTCTTTAGTTTTTTTGTCACAGATTTTACATAATTACATTTTATAATAAACGTATCAAATCAAAGAAGACAACGGTTATATTTAAGAACGGTTATTTATGGCTGTTGGACTTCGACTAAAAATTACGTTTTAAACGTTTACATAGATCATATATTTTTCTCCTTTTAACCGGCGGGCGACTGCCGGTTGTTTTTTGCATAAAAAGAATAACTGGCAATAAAGTGAATTTTTATAGAATTCCTCTGCATTTTTTTGAATATTTGCCTGAACTGGCACGACTTGTTTACTTACGCCCACAAATCTTTCTCAGTTTTGCGGGCTATAGATTTGACTTATCCAGAAATAACTTAAGATATTTTAGAAATAAATTCTTCGATTGTACTGACTTCAGTTGCTACGCTTATCCAACGTTTTAACATTTCCATATCTTTTTCTTCATTGATTTTTTCCGAAAGAGCATCGGGAATTTCACCATATTTTGAAAGTAATGCAGTTATGACTTCGGCCATTTTTTTTCGACCCTCTTGTCGTCCTTCTTCTCTTCCTGATTTTCTTTCTTCTTTCAATAATTCTTCAAAAAGCATAAAGCGTTCCTCCATTTCCCTATCTTTTTTGATATGTTCTACAAACTTCTGCAACTGCTTTACATATTCATCTTGAAAATCATTTTGGCTTTCCTTTATGTCTGCTTTTACAAACTCTAGAAAACGGACAAGTTCCCCCGGCACTTCTTCTGCATTTTTACCTTTTGTACTTAAAAATACAATCTTTCTTTTGTCCTGTAATTTCGCTTTTGCCGTTTCTTTACATTCCATTTCAAAAGTATATTTGTATTTTCTTTCACCAAACGGGTCAAAATCACAGATAAAAATCACATAACTTTTTGGAAGTTCTTCGTATTCCGAACCGGATAATAACATTTCCATATCCATTTGGCTTTGATAATATCTGCTTCTCAAGCCTAATGAACTTTGGGTTGATACCTGCATTTCCACATTATAGCGGGTATTGTTTTCGTCCTTTGCATACACATCTAAACGTACCCCTTTATATTCCGGGTGATATACGATATTTTTCTCCGCACTGACTTCCACTCGGTCAATTTTCATCTGTAATGCCCTTTCTAAAAAGCCTTTGCAGTTTTCCTCGTCAAGCATCACTGCTGCAAACATAAAGTTATCTTTGATGGTAAGATTTTTTAGTTGTTTCTTCATCTGATTTCCTCCATTCACAGAGGAATTCTATAAATTGATTGTAGCAGATAAAAGGTTGTTTGAACAGCATTATTTTATTGTGGCGGATATAGAAAATTGATATAATATAGGGTATAAGGAAATAGGAAAATTAGAATTGACCGAGCAGAGCGAGGGATACTTCTTGAACGTAAGTTCAAGAAGGTGGAATGTTAGAGAATTTTAAAAATTTGAATTTAGAGAGGTCGTATTAATGAAATTATCTATTCAAGATTACACAAATGAAGATAAAAAATATCTTGTGGAAAAACTTGTGGATTATAATTTGTCAAAAGTACAAGCAGAACAATCAGAACTGTTTATAGATTTAAGCCATAAAATAGAAAAAGACGGAAAAATTATTGCTGGTATCATTGCTAGAATGTACTGCTGGAATGTCGTTTACATAGATACTCTTTGGGTTGATTCAAATTATAGAAGTGAAAAGTTGGGCACATTACTATTAAAATCAGTCGAACAACAGGCAGTGAGTAATAATGTGTATTTAATCCATTTAGATACTTTTGACTTTCAGGCAAAAGAGTTTTATGAAAAGCAGGGATATGAAGTGTTTGGGCAATTGGATAATTGTCCTCGTAATCATACCAGATATTATATGAAAAAAGATTTTTAGATTCAGTTTTAGAAGTAGGAACTCCCAGTTTGTATGGCAAATGATAAAATTAGAAAGTGACAATAAGAGGGAATAAAATGATACAGAGAAAATTAGAGCAACTGGGCGTACAGGTGCAGGAAGGAATAGAAAAATTAGGAGAAGAAACCTATTTTATGGAATTGAATACCTTTATAAAGGGCATGGATTTTATGAGAATCGGGCAGGCGGCGTCACGCAGACAGTGGTCTTCGGCAATGATGACTTTAAGGAGAATGACGCAAAAAGGAAAAGAGCTGGAAATAAAAAATATGGAAATGCTTTTTATCCGTCTGAGAAAAGAAATCGGAGAGAAAAATATTGTGGCAGTAAAAAATACATTGGCACTATTAACACAAAAACGTGTGCAAATCATAAAGGTTTTGCAGGAAGAGGAATAAATAAAATGAATGTGGCAGTAATCATGGATTCTTTTAAAGGGAGTATGACTTCACGGGAAGCGGGAAATGCAGTGCGGGAAGGTATAAAAGGTGTTTACCCAAATGCAAATATAGCAGTGAAACCGCTGGCTGACGGAGGAGAAGGAACAGGGGAAATCCTTACGGAAAGTCTGGGTGGAAAGAAAATCTCCGTTTCTGTATCAGGACCTTTGGGAGAGAAAAACATTGCATACTATGGATATTTAGAGACAGAAAAAGTTGCTGTTATTGAAATGGCTCAGGCAGCAGGACTTACCCTTTTGGAAGAAAAAAATCCGTTACAGGCGGACACTTTCGGAGTGGGAGAAATGATTTTGGACGCTGTACAGAAAGGGTGTCGGGAAATTTGGATAGGAATAGGTGGAAGCGGAACAAATGATGCGGGAGTGGGAATGTTACAGGCGCTTGGTTATACTTTTTTAGATAAGGAGAAAAATCCTATAGGACGTGGTGGTAAAGAAGTGGGAAGAATAGAATTTATTTCAGATGAAAATGTTTCTTCCGCATTAAAAAAATGTCGTTTTCGTATTATGTGTGATGTAGAAAATGAACTTTACGGAGAGAATGGAGCGACTTATGTCTTTGGAAAACAAAAGGGTGTTACGGAAGAACAGAAAGAAAAACTGGATAAAGGAATAAAACATTTTGCTTATCAAACAGAAAAGTTTATCGGTAAAGATTACAGTATGAAAAAAGGTGCGGGTGCGGGCGGCGGAATTGGATTTGCTTTTCTCAGTTATTTGCAGGCAGAGTTTTTTTCGGGGATTCAGTTTGTTTTGGAGAAACTTTCTATAGAAGAAGTGATACAAAATGCTGATATAGTTATTACGGGAGAAGGGCGATTAGATGCACAGACCGGTATGGGAAAAGCCCCTCTCGGTGTAGCGGAGTTGGCGAAAAAGTATCATAAAAATGTTATTGCCTTTGCGGGAACAGTGACAGAAGGGGCAAAACAGTGCAATGAGAAAGGGATAGATGCGTTTTTTCCGATTGTGCGGGAGATTGTGACGTTGGAAGAAGCAACTGCAAAAGAAAAGGCAATAGAAAATCTCAAGGATAGCGTAGAGCAGGTTTTCCGTGTGATTCAAATGGAAAGGGGAGATGTCTAAAACATCTCCTCAAGTACTTTTACAAGCATTTCCAGTCCGTTTTTATCTTCCTCGTCAAATCTTGAAAAAATCGGACTGTCAATATCAAGAACTCCTATAATTTCACCGTGTGCATGAATAGGAATGACAATCTCTGAATTAGACGCACTGTCACAGGCGATATGTCCCGGGAAATCGTGCACATTTTCCACCACGATTGTTTCGTCTTTGGCAACGGCGGTTCCGCAGACTCCACTCCCAATCTGAATTTCTATGCAGGCAGGCTTTCCCTGGAATGTTCCGAGCACAAGTTGATTTTCTTTCATAAAATAAAAACCAACCCAGTTAATGTCGCCAAGCGCCTGATTTAAAAGGGCGGAGGCGTTGGAAAAGTTCGCAAGCATATGGGGAATTCCGTCTGTCAGACCGATAAGCTGTGTTCTCAGCAAAGAATAAAATTTTTTCTTTTCCTTTGGATAAGTAATATCAATATTTTTCATTGCGTTTTTCTCCTGATTCAAAATAATATTGATGCTAGTATAACATAGTTAATTTGCCAAAAACAAGATAAGCATAAGAACGGAAAAAAGTATGGCAAATGTAAAACTGACAATGTTGATTACCGTTTTGTATTTTCGTTTAAATAGTTTTCTCAATACCATGAAAATACCGATGCCAATAAGTCCGCCGAGAGTATTGGTAATCACATCTGTTATATCGCTTGCACCGATAGAGAATATAAACTGTAAAACCTCAAAAGTAAGACTGACAAAAAAAGCAGGCAAAAGTTTCTGAAGAAAAGATTTATTTTCTGATATAGTGCTGATAAGAACGCCGAAAGGAATGAAAGCAAAAAGATTTTGAAAAATCTCTGAAAAATCCACTTTCCCATTTACAATAACCGATTCGGCAAAAGGTATAAGACTGATATTTCTTAAATGGGGTAATTCCTCCAAAGAAAAAGAAAACTTAAACAGGATAATCCATGTAAGTGCAGCACAGTAAAATGAAAATAGTCCGATAGATAATTTTTTTGAATTCATAAAATGTCCCTCCAAATTTGTTTATGATTAGTATAGAAAAGAGAGATAAAAAAGGGCGAAAGACTTTCTTAAAAAATTTTTGATTTGATAACATTGTTATCTATATAAAATAATGTTAAAATGGCAGAGAGGTAAAAAACATGAGAAAAAAAGAATTAGCATTAGAAGTAATTGAACGATTAAAAAAAGAATATCCGGTTGCGGACTGTACTTTAGATTACGATGAAGCGTGGAAACTGCTTGTGGGAGTTCGCCTGGCGGCACAGTGTACTGACGAGCGTGTCAACATTGTTGTGGAAAAACTATATGCAAAATTTCCGGACGTGGAATCTCTGGCAAATGCACCGGTTGAGGAGATTGAAGAGATTGTAAGACCATGCGGACTTGGAAAGAGCAAGGCGAGGGATATTAGCGCCTGTATGAAAATTTTACATGAGAAATACAATGACCAGATTCCGACGACGTTTGATGAGATTTTAGCCCTGCCGGGTGTAGGAAGAAAAAGTGCAAATCTGATAATGGGAGATGTTTTTGGCAAACCGGCGATCGTGACAGACACACACTGCATACGTCTGGTGAACCGTATCGGTTTGGTAAATGGGATAAAAGAACCTAAGAAGGTGGAAATGGAATTGTGGAAAATCATTCCGGGTGAAGAGGGAAGTGATTTTTGCCACCGCCTCGTATATCACGGAAGAGAAGTGTGTACGGCGAGAACAAAACCTTATTGTGACAGATGCTGTTTAGCGGACATCTGTGCAAAAAAGATATAATGAAAGCAGAATAAAGGAGAAACAAAATGAGTGAAAAAGTATTAGCAACTGTTGCAGGACAACCGATTACAGAAGAGGAATTACAAGCATTTTTAAATAATGTTCCAAGAGAACAGCAGCCATATATCAACAATCCTCAATTTAGAGACCAGTGTTTAGAACAGTTAATTTCTTTACATTTATTTGCACAAATGGGAGAAGAAATGAAACTGGAAGAGACAGAAGAGTTTCAGCAGATTCTTAAAAATGCGAAAAAGGACATTCTTGCACAGTTGGCAATGCGCGAGACAATGAAAGGTGTGGAAGTGTCTGATGAAGAAGTGAAAGCGTACTATGACGCAAACAGTCAGCAGTTTAAGAAAGGTGCGACAGTCAGCGCAAAACATATTTTGACGGATTCAGAAGAAAAATGCCAAACGATTTTAGAATCTATTTTAAACGGAGAAAAAACATTTGAAGATTCCGCAAAAGAATTTTCTACATGTCCTTCAGGTACAAGAGGCGGAGATTTGGGACAGTTTGGAAGAGGCCAAATGGTAAAAGAATTTGAAGATGTGGCTTTTGAAGCAGAAATCGGAGAAGTGAAAGGCCCTGTGAAAACACAGTTTGGCTATCACTTAATTAAAGTGGAAAACAGAACGGAAGAATCCGTTGCTTCTTTTGATGAAGTGAAAGAGACAATCAGAAGAAGTCTTGTACAGCAGAAACAAAATGCAAAATATATGGAGCAGGTAAACGTATTAAAAGAAAAATATTTAGAAAAATAGGAAAGTTATGCGTGAAACAGTATTATTGATTAATTTTCAGGACGCTAAACAGTTGAGAGAAATCAAGATGATACTTCTATCTCTTAAAATTAAAATGAAAACGGTTGAGAAAAAGGATTATTTACAGACAATCGGCTGTTTGGCGGGAATGAAAGATATGGAAGAGACGCAGGAAATCTATGAAGGGGAAGAATTAGAAAAAGAGATGATGATTTTTTCTAATTTGAGAGAGTCTCAACTGGAACAGATTTTATATCGCATTCGGAGGAATGGGGTAAGAAAAGTGGACTATAAAGCGATACTTACCGACACGAATAAAGACTGGAACATTCCCCAATTATACGAGGAACTTGCGGGTGAGCATGAAAAGATGAAAAAAAATAATGTACAACAATAAAATTTTATATTATAATAGTTTGGTGGCAGAAACATACTATATTATTTTATAAAAGAGAAAAGGGATAAAAATGGAAAGAAAAGTAGGAACAATTTCAAGAGGAATTCGTTGTCCAATCATCAGAGAAGGCGACAATTTAGCGGACATCGTGGTAAACAGCGTATTAGATGCGGCAAGCAGTGAAGGATTTGAATTAAGAGATAGAGACGTAATCTCACTTACAGAATCGATTGTTGCAAGAGCACAGGGTAATTACGCTCCAATCAGTGCAATTGCAAGTGATGTGAAAGCAAAATTAGGCGGAGAAACGATTGGAATTATTTTTCCAATTTTATCAAGAAATAGATTTTCTATCTGCTTAAAGGGAATGGCTATGGGAGCGAAGAAAGTCGTTCTTATGCTTAGTTATCCAAGTGATGAAGTTGGAAATGAACTTGTATCGCTTGATAAATTAGACGAAGCAGGAATCAATCCATACAGCGATGTATTAACTTTAGAAAAATACAGAGAGTTGTTTGGAGAAAATAAACATCAGTTCACAGGTGTGGATTATGTGGAATACTACGGAGAACTTATTCGCGAAGCGGGAGCGGAAGTAGAAATCATTTTTGCAAACAATCCGAAAGTTATCCTTGACTACACAAAAAATGTTATCCACTGTGATATTCATACAAGAGCGAGAACAAAACGAATCTTAAAAGCAAACGGTGCTGAGAAAGTATTCGGCATGGACGAGATTTTGGACGCATCTGTTGACGGAAGCGGATTTAATGAAAAATATGGTTTATTAGGTTCTAATAAATCTACGGAAGAAAGCGTTAAACTCTTCCCGAGAGAATGCTTTGATTTAGTTGAAGAAATTCAAAAGAGCATTTTGGAGAAAACAGGAAAACACGTTGAAGTTATGGTTTACGGCGACGGTGCTTTCAAAGATCCACAGGGAAAAATCTGGGAACTTGCAGACCCTGTTGTTTCACCTGCGTTTACAGACGGACTTCGCGGAACACCAAACGAAGTAAAATTAAAATATTTAGCAGATAATGACTTTAAAGATTTAAGCGGAGAAGCATTAAAAGAAGCTATTTCTAAACGTATTAAAGAAAAAGATGATAATCTTGTGGGCAATATGGTTTCTCAGGGAACAACACCTAGACAGCTTACAGATTTAATTGGTTCTTTATGTGACCTTACAAGCGGTTCAGGAGATAAAGGTACTCCGGTTGTACTTGTACAGGGATATTTTGACAACTATACAAATTAATAAAATGTGAGAGCCTCAGGCAGTATGCCATGAGGCTCTTGTTGATTGGAGGAAAGTCAAATGAATTGGAATATATTTTGGGGAATATATATTCTCGCATTTGCATTAGCATGTTGGGTTTGCTTTTATATATTCGGAATACGAAAATGGAAAAAGGCAGAACGCTGCAGTGAGCATATTGTGGGACGGGTAGTCGGAGTTTCGCCTGTCTGCTATGCCGGTATTCATATTCCGTTAATAGAATATATGGTGAAAGGGAAAATTTATAAAGTTTCAGGTCCAAAATTTCGGAGTGGTTCTGCAGTACAAATCAATACGCCGTTTGATTCACCGACAGCGCAAATGGAAACCAATTTGACAACGAGAGAAAATTTACCGCTTCATTTAAAGGTAAAGATGAGAAAAAACAGTTCAGTGAATATGCAGGAATCACCACTGTTTCGGTTATATCCGATAGGAACACCGGCAGATGTTTTTTATAATCCGAAGAAACCAAAGGAGTCGTTTGTACAGCGATATGAGGGAGCATCAAAGTTACTGGGAATACTGTTGTTTGCACTTGCTTTAGTTTTAACCGGTGTAGGCATATTTGTATTATTTGGACCCCCAATTATAATGTCTTAATATAAAAAAGAGTGTAAAAAAACCGACAGACGGCATATTGAAGCACAATATAAACTGTGCTATGATGACCTTAAGAACAATCCGAAACGGACAAGATAAATAAAGGAGGGCGTAACATGGTAAATGAGATAATGGAGCGTATTGCGGCATATGATGCAGAAGTCGGACAGGCTGTTCAGGCAGAGTGTAACAGACAGCGCAGAAATCTGGAACTGATTGCATCGGAAAATATTGTTTCCGAAGAAGTGATGATGACAATGGGAACGGTACTGACAAATAAATATGCGGAAGGTTATGCGGGGAAACGATATTACGGTGGCTGTGAACAGGTGGACGTGATTGAGAATATCGCAATTGAACGTGCGAAGAAATTATTCCATTGTGATTACGCAAACGTACAGCCGCACTCAGGAGCACAGGCAAATATGGCAGTGCAGATTGCCATGTTAAAACAGGGTGATACGGTGATGGGAATGAACCTTGAACATGGCGGACATTTGACACACGGAAGTCCGGTAAATTTTTCGGGAATGTATTTCCATATCGTACCGTACGGTGTGGACGACAACGGATTTATTGACTATGACGAAGTGGAGAGACTTGCAGTGGAGTCAAAACCGAAACTGATTATCGCCGGGGCAAGTGCCTATGCAAGGGAAATTGATTTCAAGAGATTCAGGGAGATTGCCGACAAGGTTGGAGCATATTTAATGGTAGATATGGCTCATATCGCAGGTCTTGTGGCAGCAGGGCTGCATCAAAGTCCGATACCATACGCAGACGTTGTAACGACGACAACTCATAAGACATTGCGTGGACCACGAGGCGGAATGATTTTGGCAAATCAGGAAGCGGCGGAGAAATTCCACTTAAATAAAGCGGTCTTTCCGGGAACGCAAGGCGGTCCGCTGGAACATGTTATTGCGGCAAAAGCGGTGGCATTCGGAGAGGCGTTGAAACCTGAGTTTAAGGAATATCAGGAGCAGGTAGTCAAAAATGCGAAGGTATTATCGGAGGCATTACAGAGGAAAGGTTTTGATATTCTGACAGGAGGAACGGACAATCATCTGATGCTGCTGGATTTAAGAAATCTTGATTTATCCGGCAAAGAACTGCAGAGACGGTGTGATGAAGTTTATATTACTCTCAATAAAAATACGGTTCCAAATGATCCGAGAAGTCCGTTTGTCACTTCGGGAGTGCGTATCGGAACACCGGCAGTCACATCAAGAGGAATGAAAGAAGAGGATATGGAGAAAATTGCAGAGTTAGTTTGGCTCACAGCCACGGAGTTTGAAGAGAAAGCAGACCTGATTCGCTCGGAAGTAGAAAAACTTTGTGGGAAATATCCGATTTATAAGTAGACATGAGAAAGGGGATAGTTGCGCTATCCCCTTAATTCTCTCAAAAGTTCCATATCTTCCGCTTTTACCTTTAAGTTGGACGAATAAGATTTTCCGTCGGGAGTGGTGACATTTATTTCGATTAATGTTCCTTCTGAGAGGGCATTTTGTGAAACTGCCTTTAAAAAATGTGGAAATTTAGGGTGGTTTGCCGTAAATTTGTTCCACATATCTTTATATTTTATCAGTGACATTGGATTTAACATAGTAAATCTCCTCGTATTATAAAG
>NZ_BAAHSH010000064.1:0-1657 GCF_054660755.1 Faecalimonas hominis | reverse complement strand
CCTCAATTGTAAACCGAATTTCCATACCTAATCCGTCTACATGTTGGTTTATGTGTTACAAATCTATATAAAGGAAAAGTATAGTTTTTCCTTTACAAACATTTTTCGGAGCCAGTTTCATCCTGGTTCCTTTTTTGTTAATCTTCTTGTTAATGGCGGCATAGAAAGGAGCCGACATGGCAAAATTTTTATCTTTAGAAGACAGATTAACTATTGCAAGAGGCCTACGTGAACAACTCTCATTTGGAGAGATAGCCTCTGAACTGAAACGAGATCGTTCTACCATAGCAAAAGAAATCAAGCGTTACTCTACCATCATCGAAAGTGGTTGTTCTTATTACAGCTTCAATGCCTGCATACACCGTAAACTATGCAAAGAAAAAGGCGTTTGCGGCGATCAATGCACTCGTCCATCGTCTCCAAAATGCAGCATCTGCAATAAATGCAACAATAACTGTTCAAGCTTCGAGGAAGAAGTCTGTACAACACGCTTTAAGCCACCTTATGTGTGCAACGGTTGTGCTGAACGAAATAAATGCACTCTCAAGAAAACCATTTATGATCCTGAGACAGCTCATTTAGAAGCCTCAAATAAAATATCATCTAGTAGATCTGGCTTTTGCACTACTGAAGAAGACATTGCAAGGATAAATGAAATCATTACACCTCTCATTCGCAATGGTCAATCCATACACCAAATCTACGTCAATAACGTCGATCGCCTGATGTGTAGTGAGAAGACTTTATATAACTACGTTGATGCTTGTTTATTTGATGTTCGTAACATTGATCTTCCGCGTAAGGTGAAATATCGTCCTCGCTACAAGGCACCTGAATTTAAAGTTGATCGTGCCTGCCGCAACGGAAGAACATATGCTGATTTCGAGACATTCGTTACCAATAATCCTGAATTATCTGTAGTTCAAATGGATTCTGTAATCGGAACTATTGGAGGAAAAGTTCTACTTACAATTCATTTCGTAGAAACTAGTTTTATGCTTGCTTTTTTAAGGGATGCTAATACCTCTCAGTCTGTAATAGATATCTGGAATCAACTTAACGAAAAGCTTGGAAATAGAGATTTTAACAAGCTATTCCCGGTCATTCTCACAGACAATGGATCTGAATTTTCAAATCCAGCTGCATTAGAGAACGGAGCACGCAATCGTCATCGTACAAAGGTATTTTATTGCAATCCTAGTTGTCCTTACCAAAAGGGCGCCTGTGAAGTGAATCATGAGCTCATCCGCCGGATACTTCCTAAAGGTACCTCGTTCGACAATCTCACACAGGATGATGTTAATAAGATGATGAATCATATCAACTCTTATGCACGAAGAAAGCTGAACAATCGCACTCCATACGAATCGTTCAGCTTCTTCTACGGTGAATCGATTTTAAGGAAACTTGGATGTGAACCAGTAGCCCCTGGTGACATCATCTTAAAATCCTCACTACTTAAAAAATAACTCGTAAAAACGTGTACATGCCGCCAAAATAATTTCTAAAAATAAAACAATAATAGGGGGTGGAATCTCCAGTTACAAAAATGCTGAGCGAGATTCGACTTCTGTTTGCTATACCTATTTTTACTAGTTGAACTTAGTATATCATGCCATTCTAGAATTGCCATCTGCGAAATTCGCTTACAAAACTA
>NZ_BAAHSH010000063.1:0-919 GCF_054660755.1 Faecalimonas hominis | reverse complement strand
TATAAACCATTTTTGATAAAGTCCTTATATATCACTTTTGATTATGTCCCAAGTGATAAATATGGTGTATGATAAAACCTCACACTATAGAAAGAGGTATACACAGATTGAAAAGGGTGGATTTAAGAATGAATGAACAACTTAAGTATGAAGTGATTAAGTCACTAGTAGACCATAATGGTAACAAAAAGGCTGCGGCTTTGAAACTCGGTTGTACTACAAGGCACATCAATCGATTAATTCAAAAATACAAACAGAATGGTAAGGCTGCCTTTATTCATGGTAACAGAGGCAGAAAACCTCTACATTCTTTTACAGAATCTCAAAAACTGGAAATCTTAACTCTATACAACAACAAGTACTATGACGCTACATTTACTTACACCTGTGAACTGCTTGCAAAAAATGACGGGATTTTTATCTCTCCTTCTGCTCTTACAAAGATTATGTATGAAAACTTTATTCCTTCACCCAGAACTACCAAAACAGTCCGCAAACGCTTAGCAAAAGAACTTCGTACACAACAAAAGAATGTTTCTACAAAGAAAAAACAAGATGAACTTCAGGCTGCTATCGTTACAGTGGAAACCCCTCACTCCAGACGTCCAAGATGTGTCTACTTTGGTGAAATGCTTCAGATGGATGCTTCCGTTCATCTTTGGTTTGGCAATGCAAAAACAAATCTTCATATCGCCATTGATGATTCTACCAGCCGTATTGTTGGTGCCTTTTTTGATGAACAGGAATCCTTAAATGGTTATTATAACGTATTCCATCAGATCCTTACTACTTATGGAATTCCTGCTATGTTTTATACGGATAGAAGAACTGTTTTTGAATACCGGAATAAAAAAATGAATAAAACAGAATTGGATACTTACACCCAGTTTAGTTACGCCTGTAAGCAATTGGGCGTAGA
>NZ_BAAHSH010000062.1:0-1623 GCF_054660755.1 Faecalimonas hominis | reverse complement strand
GGTCAAAATTTATATTACCTTGATAAGAATGCAAAAATACGTTTTTCTCATGAAAATCAGGACGTTTTAAAACTGTATGAAGACTTTATGGAAAAACCATTATCTCACAAAGCACATATGCTTTTGCATACGGATCACAACGCATGGGAAATGCCAAAAAGACGTTAAAAAGGCTCTAAAATAAATGTTGGGGTGGATGATTTTAAATTAATCATCTATCCCAGCATTTTTCATTTATAATAAAAAGAAAAACCTCCCAGTGCCAGTCATCACACAAACCACTAGGAGGTGCACATATTATGCATAGTCATTATACCAACAAACTTTTAAATATTGAAGATGTAATTATCAAAAAAATTCATCACGCCGATACTTTTTTGAAAATCTATTTAGAAACCAACCCTCATGAACAGGTCTGTCCTTGCTGTGGTTCCACTACAAAACGTATTCATGATTACCGTTATCAAACTATTAAGGATTTACCTTTTCAGTTGAAACATTGCTATCTCGTTCTTCGCAAAAGGCGGTATGTATGCAAATGTGGAAAACGGTTCTATGAAAGCTATTCTTTCCTTCCTCGATACTTCCAGAGAACTGCAAGACTGACTGCTTTTATTGCTACTTCTCTGCATAACTCTCAAAGCATCAAGGAGACTGCAAGACAGGCTAATATTTCTACTGCCACTGTTGGAAGGGTTTTAAATACGATCGCTTACTCCAGAAGAAAGTTTTCCACTTCCATATCTATTGATGAGTTCCGTGGAAATGCTTCCACCGGTAAATTCCAATGTATTCTGGTTGATCCGGTAAAGCATAAGGTTCTAGACATTCTTCCTGACAGGCAATATAGTCATTTGGTGTCTTACTTTTCTTCTATTCCTAAGGATGAAAGACATCGAGTAAAACACTTTGTTTGTGATATGTGGAAACCATACATAGAGCTGGCGTAGTCTTACTTTCCGAATGCCGAAGTCATTATTGATAAATATCACTTCATTAGACAAACCACTTGGGCTATCGAAGGAGTACGTAAAAGATTGCAAAAAACAATGCCTGCACGTCTTAGAAAATATTACAAACGAAGCAGAACACTGATCTTAAGCAGATATAATAAACTCAAAGACGAGAATAAGGCAGCCTGTGATTTGATGCTTCTATATAACGATGACCTGCGAAGAGCTCATTATTTAAAAGAAAAATTTTATGAACTCTGTCAGAATACTAAGTATTCCGAACAGCGAAAAGACTTCTTCGATTGGATTAAAATGGCCGAATCTTCTGGATTAAATGAATTTGAGAAAGTCGCCAAAACCTATCGTGCATGGTCTAAAGAAATCCTAAATGCTTTTAAATATGCACATATCACAAATGGTCCAACCGAAGGTTTCAATAATAAAATAAAAGTTCTGAAACGAACCTCATACGGTATCAGAAATTTCCAACATCTCAGAACTCGCATTTTTCTTATAACCGATTAATTTTAATAGACTGGCACTTGAAGGTTTGTTTGCCATGCAATAAAACAGGTTCTACTACATGGCAACACTAAAATACCTTTAAACACAACAATGGAGCGGGATTTTTAAAATCCCACCCCAACTATTGACTTAGAACCTTTATTGT
>NZ_BAAHSH010000061.1:0-11251 GCF_054660755.1 Faecalimonas hominis | reverse complement strand
AATCAAAAATGGTTGACAGTTTCCTAAGAAAATGTGACAAAATAGGTATCCTAAGAAAATGTGACAAAATAGGTTGTATACTCTTCCGCTCTATGATATCCCAATTTTTCAGCCAACGCTACCGACCTTAAATCTATGGCGTCCCAACTTGGATATTTATCCCGTTTCAGACACTCCAAAATAAGACTTGCCCCACAGGCAGTCGCTAACCCTTTCCGCCTGTGCGATTCTTTTGTATCAATTTCTATTTCAATCCCTTCACGATAAAAGGTATACGAGGACGCTCCTGCCACAACTTCTTCTCCCAAAAGAGCAACTACACCTACGCCATTCTCCCTAAACTGCTTATAATCCGAAAACATGGCACAAAAATCTTTTGACCACTCCTCTTTTAACACTTTATCATACAATTCTTCATCAATCTGTTTTAATATATAACCTTTGGGAAGCTGTTCCGCATACTGTCTCAATTTTTCCACGTCAAACATATCCGCTTCCTTCTTTATTGCGTAGCGCTTCGTTTTTTCCTGACGTTCTCCAAAATGTTTCTCAATATATGTATTCCACTCTTCATTTTGCGGCACAATCAGTATAAAACCTTTCTCTGTCGTCCGAGAAATATATGCGACTAATTCCCTGTCCGCTTCTCCCGCCAAAAAACAGAAATCTGCAATCGTTATCATGGCAGATTTTTCTTCCTTATCTGCAACCGCAAACGCTTTCCCCATACACCCCTGCAGACACGACCAAATCATGGTTTCGCTCCAGCCGGAAAACAGTTTTTCAATAAGAGAAATTTCATTCTGTTTTATTTCCTTTACCACTTTCTCACCCTTTCAGCTCATTCTCCTCCACATAAAAGAGACAGAGTTTTTTGTCTCTGCCCCTTTCATTTACTTAATTTAGTATTTTTTCTTTTTTGCTATCACGCCGGAAACAAGCGCCGCTGCTGCAAGAATTCCCCACAACATCATATTAGAAGAGTCCCCTGTTTTTACTCCTCCGTCAGAACCTGAGCCTGCATTTCCACCATTTGGCGCTTTTTCTAATTTCTTCACTGCATTTTCCAACTGTGCCAGAGCATTATTTACCTGCTCTTCTGTTGCGTTCTTGTCATCTAAAACAGTTTTTGCTTTGTTCAAAGCCTTTTCAAATACCTTCCAACTGTCTTTCGTGTAGCCATCATTTTTCAAGTCTTTGTATTTATTATACGCTTCTTCCAGTTTACTCTTATCAACTGTTTTATCTGCTTTTTCTAATGAATTGTAAGCGTCTTCCAGCGCTTTCTTAACTGCGTCTACTTTTTCCTGCGTACTGTTACTATTGTCATTTACAATTGCTTCCGCTTCGTCAAACGCTTTTTTAAATACATTCCATGTAGCAGTTGTAAAGTCTTCTGCCTTTAATTCTCTGTATTTTTCTACCAGTTTCTTAAGGGCGTCCGTATTACCGCGTTTCTGTAATGCTGTAATGGCATCATTAAGCGCTTTTGCCTTAGCATCAACTGTAGGCTGGTCTTTTGCAGTTTCTTCCAATAACGCTTTTGCTTCGTCTAAAACTTTTTTCATCGCATGATAAGAATCTGTTGTGTACAGTTCTTTATTTACTTTTTCAGCTTTTGCGATTGCCTTTTCCAATTCAACTACGTTAATTTGTGGTTTTTCATACACCAATATATCTTCTGCACCTTCCAGTTTTTTGAGCATATTATCGACTTCGTCCTGTGTTTTTACTCCGGTTGAAACTAAGCCGTATCCTTCTTTTACAAGTGCATTAAATTTTGCCACACTATCCGGTGTCGCATTTGTAGTATCTACTGCCGCCAGTTCTGCCAGTCTGTCGATTAATTTTGTAATATCAACCGATGCTGATTCATCTTTTTGTTTTGTTCCGATAACTTCCATCTCTACAATATGGTTCGTTTTACCGCTTTCTGAGCCATGCATATATACGCGAACAAACTGCGCTTTTGTGTTTTTCGGCAACTGCCATGATTTTCCTGCAGAAGATTCCACATATTCCTCATCATATTTATCTTTTTTATATGCTTCATTTAACTTATGGAAATTGTTTTCATCTGCATTATATACGATTGTTGCCTTTCCGTCCGCAAAATCTTTTTCTGTTTTTGCCACTGCAACAACAGTATCTTTGTATGTTCTGTTGTTATTCCAATAACGGTATAAATTTAATGCCTCCACATCACATACTGATCCCAAGTCAATCTGCATATAGGAAGATTCATCTTTACCATCTGCGCCGAACTCACCATAGTTGCCGTCCACATTTGTTTTCTGTCCGTCCACAACCATAGACATCGGTCTGTCATTGTTTGCTGCTGCGTTTGTGTTATCTTTTGTCCATTTTGCTGTTACCGTGCTATCTTTTGCAATATTATCTTTTTCTGTCTTTTCTCCATAGATAGCCAAATCCGCAACCGTAACCTGTTTATTTACATTTGCATTTTCTCAGTGATATGATTCTGTTCCACCGATGCGGACATATCTTGCTTCCTGTTCATCAAACTTAATCTCTTCCGGGAAGAACGAACTGTCATTCTTATTGACAATCTTATTTGAAAGGTCACGTCCGCCGTTTTCCGTCACCGGTGTCCATGTATTTCCGTCTTTACTGATTTCCACAACTAATTTTTTAATGTTACCTGTACAGCACCAGTAATTGTCTGCATTATTGTGGAAACGAGGTGTGTAATCAACCTGATCTAACTTGTAAATACCACCCAAGTCCACTTTTAACCATGCGTTAGAAGTATTCATCGCACCGTTTGTAACTTTCTGGCTCGTCCAGTATGTTGTATTATTTCCATCAAAAATAGTGTTTTTATTTCCCTCTTCTGTTCCGGATACAGTAACCATTCCGTCATTTAATTTCAGTTTTCCAAAACCTTCTCTGAAGAGTTCTTCCACTTTGTCATATCCGTAAGCAGTATCGTACACACCTGCTTTTGTTACGTTTTCTCCCACTGTGATGTCTGCTTTTCTCACTTCGTGGAATCTGTTTTCTTTGTTATAAGCAGAGCCTTCTAACTGACCGTCTACATAAAGTTTCAGCATACCATTATTTTCTTTAACGCCGACAATGATATGTTCTTTGTTATCATTCACCTTTTTGCCGGAAACTGCCGTTGCACCATTTAAAGTAAAGGCTGCTTTTCCCTCTTGCGTAATTTTTAACTCATACTCAGTATTTTGTTTTACAAGCGATTCGTTGCTGCCTGCTGTCTTTTTAACCGCCGCTACCGTAAATCCATTTTTAGAATTTAATGATTTGTCAGCAGGTGTAATTCCTTTTTCCTCTTTCACGCCCTGCTCAACAACGACATTGTCCTTATGATATATTACAGACGCAGGCTTGCCCGCTGCATTTCCTGCCATATCTTTAATATCTTTCGGTGTAACCGTAATTGTTTCTCCGTCCTTCGGTGCTTTCGTCAATGTAATGTGATATGTTGTATCATCTGCACTCTTTGCGATTGATGCAACTCCCAATCCATTTACGGAAAACAGATTGCCGGATACTTTCTCATTGAATTTTACCGTAACCTTGCGGTCTCCGTCCGTCATAATTCTGTCTATCTCAGGAGCTGTTGTATCTTTCTTATCTGAGACGCGTAAAATACGAACTTCATTCGGTTTTAAATTCACCGTATATTTCTGTCCGTATACTAATTTTCCTGTCTGTGCAGCCGGATCTGAAAGTAAATAACTGTGTTCCAGATAATAATCTAATGTACCTGCATTTTCTGACACACCGATTGTTCTGTCAAATGTAAACGTAATTGCTTTATTTTCTGTTGCTGATGGATTGCGAAGAGAAATAATTCCGTCCTTTCCGTCAAAACATGAGAATCCGTATGCTTCTGCTTTTGAAGCATCTGAAGTGGCACTTCCTAAACTTGTTTTGTCCGGCATACCACCAATCATCTTAGAATTCTTCAACATATGATAGCTCTTTTCTGCCCATTCCAAGAATTCACCCGTAATCTCATATTTTCCATCTGTCATAATGCTGTCAGAATAATATAATTCCCAAAAAGCTGTTCCACGTGTTGACAGCATATATAAATAATTCTGGAAGTCTTCATCTGTAGCCGTGTTCAGATTCATTCCCGTTCCTTCTTTTCCATATACAGGGTCATGATTATAAATATTCTGTAATGGGAACTGGAACTGATGATTTTTCAGGAAATCATAATAACACGCATCACGATAAGTAATCTGCTTATTCATCTTTGTTGTTCCAAAATCTGCATCTTTTTGGTCATGTGTACACTGAAGCCATACAGAGTTTGCCCATTGTAAGTACCATGGACTTGGATTTACATAACATGTCAGTGAAATCCATAAATTGTTAATTCCATCTGCCTTCTCGCTTTGACGCACAGCTTCCATCAAGTCTATCCATGCTTCCCAAAGGTCTGTCACATGGTACATCTGATGATAACCGCCTGTCATATGGTGATTACTCTCACTGTAAACCGGAACACCGTCCGCCCCACCTAAATTATTAAAGTGGTCATACTGTCCCATGTCTGCGAATCCGTCCCATTTCCAATAATTTACTTTGAACTTTTTCTGCCACTCAATTGCCATTTTTTTGAAGTTTTCCACATATACACGGTCTGCAACATCGATGGAACCGCCCGCTTTACTTCCTTTTCCTGACTTTTGAATAATATCCGCTAAAGTTCCGTAGAAATTATATCCTCCTCGAGGTCCAACCCATACACCGAAGTTACTTCCAAACTTCTGTACAAGTTGGCTGGAAGGTGTCAGTTCATTTGGGAACTTTTCATTAAATTCCCAAAATCCGCTTTCATTAATTTTTGCACCTGATTTCTGATGCTCACGTTCAGGAATAGTTCCATTATTATACGCGTTCCAACCGTCGTCCACAACATAGGAATCCATCGGACGGACTTCCGCATTGTTCAACTCACGGTCGATTTCAATAAATGATTCCAAAATATTGTTGTCATCTATTTTCATCATATTGTCAAACCATGAATTATACTGGATACGGAATTCTGACGGTGTGGCAATGGAATTTATATATTCATAGAAATCCGCCTGAATCACTTCGTTCTCCGTACTTCTTGCTGCACCTGTAACTGTCTGCCATGTCACATATTTTCCGTCTTTTGTCAACTGATTATCTTTTTTCAATCTGTCAAATGTCTTTCCCGTGTAGTAGCGCATATATCCTGTGCCGTCTACGATTTCCGTATCCGTTGCCGGAAATTCACACCCGAAAAACATTCCCTGAATGTAAATCGGCTGTCCGAGGTTTGCCTTAAATTCTTCCATCTGCACAATTCCGCCTTTTCCCCGTGGAATCGTCCATTGCTTATCTGTTTGATTTACTTTGAAAGATTCTAAGTCAATATAATCGATTGCCGTAGAAGCCTGTTTATCTTCCGGAATACTGATTTCCAAATATTTACGCATGAAATGGTCTCCTTCATACATAACAAGTACTTCGTCAATCGTGTATTGTACCCCTTTATGCTCATATGGTTTGAAAGAAAACGTTACTTTTTTACCTGTTTTATTCTTTCCGTTTATCTGTGCATTTGTACTTTCAATTTTAACTGCATCATTACCATCTTTTAATGTTAAATCACTTGCTTTAAACTCTCTGTCGTCTTTAACAACAGGTGCTTCATCTTTATGTAGGTTAAATTCTGCACCACCCGCAAAATTTTTTCCGTTATTTGAAGAAGTTGCAACGAATTTAATCTGTGTTGCCGTACATTCTTTCTCCAAATTTACATAAATTGGATTTGCACCGTCATATTCAAAATTACCTTTTGCAATCGGTTCTCCCCACTCTTTCGCCTCAGCAGAAAGAGGGTTTGTCTCATTTGATGCGTAAAGTTCATATCCCTTAATGTTTCCGTTTGTCGTTTCCCCTTCTTTTCTCGGAGTATACGAAAATGATTTGAATTTCTGACTTCCGTCTAACTTAATCACCACGTTATGCGGATATTCCTGGTCACCTTTTCCGTTGTTTCCTCCGCCGTAGTTCGTATGCCAAATAGTGTTCACATCACCGTCTAAAAGATTAGCCGCAGGTCCGTCTGCTGCCCCTGTCGCACCATTGTGATAACTGTCTGCCTCCGCTGTCCACTTCTTTCTGTCTAATGCCGGTAAATCAATCGGCTTTGATTTTTCTTTTGTCGTCCTGACAATAAATTCTTCGCTGTCTTTCCCTGGTGTAAAACTGGTTTTTCCACCACCGGTTCTCTTATTCACGATTTTGGTCGTAGATAGTTTCGAATCTTTTGTTGAGAATGTTCTCGCAATCGCACCGTTGCCGATGGTCACGGAATTTGTTCCCTGTTGCACTTCCACAGTCCCGTGGGAGCCATTCGTTGTTTTCGCTTCCGAAACTAATGCCGTGGAGAATACGCTTGTCACGACCATAGCCGCTGCAAGCATGGAACTTAAAAGTTTTCTTTTCATAACCTTTCTCCTCTCTTGCCGGGTAATTTCTATCTAATTTAACCCGGTAAATGAAATATCGCAACACCTTTTATTTATTTGACACAAAGATGCACTGTTTATATTTTAGCACTTTTTCTATATTTTTAATATATTCAATTTCTTTTTTGTTAATATGGCATATTCATATGCGTTTAAAACATATCTCACACTTTGTCATTTGTTATTTTTTACCAAAAAGGAGCATCGCTCCACAGATGATTACTCAACTATTTTGCAACGCTCCCGGAAATATTACAATTCTCCACTTCCAAAAGATACTCTTTCTTATCCAATCCTCCCGCATATCCTACCAGTTTTCCATTTCCTCCCACAACCCTGTGGCACGGAATAATAATCGGAATGGGGTTCTTATTGTTTGCCATACCCACCGCGCGGCAGCCTTTCGGACTTCCGACCTGTATAGCAATCTCTTTATAACTTCTCGTGTCCCCATACGGAATAGTCTGTAGCGCCTCCCACACTTTCAGCTGAAACGGTGTTCCGCAAAGGGCAAGGGGAAGATCAAACGTTTTTCTCTCCCCGCGAAAATATTCGTTCAACTGTCTTTTTACTTCCATGACAAGTTCATTATCCCCGTCAACGACATCAATCGCATCATCTTTTAGAAACTCAATTTTCCGAAGTCCTTTTTCGTCCACATCTATTCCTAACTTCCCAACCGGAGAAGAATATACATACACTTTCTTCATCGTTTTTCCTCCTGCTTCATTTTGCATAATTTTTCCACACATTCCCGAACATAAGGCTCATCTTTTTCATCAGTCAGAGTGACAAGCATGTCGCTTGGGAGAAGAACCGTTTTTCCTTTCGGAATAACTTCTTTATCTCCTCTTTTAATAGAAACAAGAAGACAGTTCTGCGGCCAGTCTATCTCCTGTACTTTCCTGTGTGCCAGAGGTGAGCCGTGCATGATTACATGGCTGATTAATATTTTCTGTCCTTTTATTCCCTCTGTCGTTTCCTCACCGTTGTTTTTCAGCAGTCTCTCCAGAAGGCTTTCATAAATCGGTTCTGAACCGAGCAGACTTGCCACCACATAGGCAACTATCGAAACAACAGACAGTGATAGCATCTGACTGACAGAACCCGTCATTTCAAAAATAAGAATAATACCTGTCAGAGGCGCTCTTACAATAGCGGTAAAATTTCCTGCCATTGCAAGCATGACAAAGTTATTGATATAATCCGGATCCATACCAAAATAATTTACGCCTATCATTCCAAAAATACCACCGACAAATGCTCCCAATACAAGTAGCGGGAAAAAGATGCCTCCCGGTGCTCCCGAACCGAAGCATACTGCGGAAAACAGAAATTTTCCAATCAGAATGACAATCGCCCCACCCAAAAGCAGTTCGTGATTTGTGAGACTGTCAATCAACTCATGCCCGCTTCCAAGTAATTCGGGCATAACCAATATAAGAACGCCTGACAGCATAAACGGTATCATTACTTTCGTCACTTCATTCAAACGTTTGGATTGCTTATACAGAGATTGCACTTTCAGCGTAAACCGATTGTAGACGCTGCCTAAGACACCGAGAATAACCCCCAACACTATAATAAGCCAGTAGTAATTTTGCGGCAGTACATGTCCGATATCAAATTGAAAAACCGGTTCTATCCCAATAAACTGTGAAGAGAGATAATCCGCTGATATTGATGCGGTCATAACCGATACGAGAACAGACACGGAAAAGTTTTTATGTACTTCCTCAAGGGAAAACATTACCCCCGCAAGCGGAGCGTGAAACGCTGCCGAAAGCCCCGCACTCGCACCGCATGTCAGAAGAATTTTTTCTTCTGTCTTCCCTCTGTCAAGCGCTTTGGAAATCCCCTTTCCCGTCATCGCGCCAAGTTGAATGGACGGACCTTCACGTCCCAGAGATAGCCCTGCAAGCAGAGATAAAAATCCTCCGATAAATTTTGCGGGCAAAACTTTCCACCATGTCTGATTTAATTTGCCCGACATTTCCCCTTCCAACTGCGGTATTCCGCTTCCGGAAATCATCGGTTCCCATTTAATCAACAGCCCGACTGCTGTCGCCATGAGAAACAACAGGCAGAACCACATCGCTGCTTTTACCGGAGAGTTTCCTATATAATGGCGAACCGCTTCAAGCCACTGTCCCGCATACTTCAAAGCAATTCGATATGCCAGCACGATAAGTCCCGCCACACTTCCCACAAGCAGCCCCTCTCCTATGAGAATGACATGAAATCTTTCCGCACGTTTTAACATATGCACTGTATCTTTTTTCACCTTTCTCCCCTCACTTCCTTCTACATTCACTTTTACCATTGTAACATATTCCCTCTTTCTTTCCCATATCCTATAACAAGAAAGATTATATAGAGGTGTTCTCTTGAAAAAAGCTAAGAAATTTACTGCCATTGTTCTCCTCTTTGCCCTTTCCTTTTCCATAGGGCATTTCACCGCAAAAACTGTCCACACCTTTTCGGATAAAGCAGTCACGGCATCTGCGGAAGGAAACTGGGGACTGAGTTTTCAAGAAGAGGGGAAACTCCCTGTAGGAAATGCGTCCGTCAGCGAGTTAAAAAAATATGATGCCTACTACGCCGAACCGACCGAAGAAAAAGTTCTCTATCTTACTTTTGATGCCGGATTTGAAAACGGAAATACGCCCGCCATATTGGACGCATTGAAAAAACATCACGCACCCGCCACTTTTTTTGTCGTGGGAAACTATTTAAAAACAAGTCCCGATTTAGTAAAGAGAATGGCAGAGGAAGGACATATCGTGGGTAACCACACATTAAATCATCTTGATATGTCAAAACTTTCCTCAAAAGAAGAGTTTCAAAAAGAAATTTCCGGTGTAGAAGATTTATATAAAGAAATAACCGGAAAACCGATGACAAAGTTTTACCGCCCTCCACAGGGGAAATACAGTACGCAAAACTTACAGATGGCTAAAGATCTCGGATATAAAACATTTTTCTGGAGCCTCGCCTATGTGGACTGGTACGAAGACAAACAGCCTACAAAAGAGGAGGCATTTGACAAACTGTTGAAAAGGATACACCCGGGAGCAATCGTTCTTTTACACAGTACTTCCTCCACAAACGCTCAGATTCTAGATGAACTTTTAACGAAATGGGAAGAGATGGGATATACGTTTAAATCTCTCAACGCATTTTTATAACTTATACTTATAATATCAATTTAAAAATATTCATAAGCATTCCTTTGCTTTCCGCGGAAAATCGTGATAAACTTATTCTGTTAAAGACTTAAATTTGTTATCAGAAAAAGGAGGATTTCTCATGGGCGGATTTTTTGGTGTCGCCGGAAAATCAAACTGTACACTTGATTTGTTTTATGGCGTTGACTACCACTCACATTTAGGAACACGAAGAGGCGGTATGGCTACTTACGGTCCACAAGGTTTTAGCCGGGCCATTCACAATATAGAAAACTCACCATTCCGTACAAAATTCGAGCGGGACGTGGAAGAATTAAAAGGAAATATCGGAATCGGCTGTATTTCCGACTTTGAGCCTCAGCCATTATTAATCCAGTCTCATCTTGGAAGTTTTGCCATCACTACTGTAGGCAAAATCAACAATATGGACGATTTATTAAATAGGGTTTACGGTCACGGACACACACATTTTCAGGAAATGAGCGGAGGACAGATTAACGCTACCGAATTGATTGCCTCTTTGATTTGTCACAAAAATTCTCTTGTGGAAGGAATTCAGTTTGTACAGGAAATCGTTGACGGATCAATGACTCTACTTCTTATGACTGAAGATGGACTTTATGCCGCAAGAGACCGTTTGGGAAGAACTCCTCTTGTTATAGGAAAGAAAAAAGATGCTTACTGCGTATCTTTTGAAGATTTCGCTTATATTAATCTGGGTTACTCTACTTATAAAGAACTCGGACCTGCGGAAATCGTACACATTACACCTGACAAAGTGGAAACAGTCAGCCCTGCCAAAGAAGATATGAAAATCTGTTCATTCCTTTGGGTATATTACGGATATCCGACATCTTCTTATGAGGGAGTTAACGTAGAAGAAATGCGTTATAAATGCGGAAGCATGCTTGCAAAACGCGACGCGGAAGACGATGTAAAACCTGATATTGTAGCAGGTGTTCCTGATTCCGGCATTGCTCACGCTATCGGTTATTCAAATGAATCCGGTATTCCGTTTGCAAGACCATTTATCAAATATACACCGACATGGCCTCGTTCCTTTATGCCACAGAATCAGGAACAGAGAAATTTGATTGCCCGCATGAAGTTGATTCCGGTACAGTCATTAATTCAGGATAAGAGTCTTCTGTTAATCGATGACTCGATTGTGCGCGGTACTCAGTTGCGTGAGACGACTGAATTTTTATACAACAGCGGTGCAAAAGAAGTTCATGTAAGACCTGCATGTCCTCCGTTGCTATTCGGTTGTAAATATTTGAACTTCTCACGTTCTAAATCTGAATTGGATTTAATTACAAGACAGGTAATTCAAAAACTGGAAGGGGATAACGCAGAAAATGTACTTCATGAATATGCTGACCCGACAACAGAAAAATATGCAAATATGCTTGAAGAAATTCGCAAACAACAGAACTTTACAACATTGCGCTACCACCGCTTAGATGACCTTATCGCATCTATCGGATTAGAACCTTGCAAAGTTTGTACATATTGTTTCAACGGAAAAGAATAATTTTAAAAGGGGGTGTCGCAAAA
>NZ_BAAHSH010000060.1:0-18333 GCF_054660755.1 Faecalimonas hominis | reverse complement strand
GTTTAATTATCAATGTTCTCTTTTTGTCTGTCGTTCTCTGTCGAACGCTAGATTATATTATCATAATCTTTCTTACTTGTCAACAACTTTTTTATTTTTATTTTTTCAAACCGTTGTTTTCTCAAGTGCTTTGATATACTATCATATCTCACTCGCATCTGTCAACACTTTTTTGAAATTTCTTTTAAGAATTTCCAAAAGCGGAGAAAGAGGGATTCGAACCCTCGCGCCGCTATTAACGACCTACTCACTTTCCAGGCGAGCCCCTTCGGCCAACTTGGGTATTTCTCCCCGCTGTCCTTTTCAGTAAAAAAACTATCAAGTTATTGATAGTTTTTCCAACGCAGAGGGTGGGATTCGAACCCACGCGCCCTCTCGGACAAACGGTTTTCAAGACCGCCTCGTTATGACCACTTCGATACCTCTGCATAACTTATTTATTTGTGTGTGTCACTTGTTTACCTCAGCGACAAGATGTATTCTAGCACACTATATATTTAATTGTCAACACCTTTTTTCACTTTTTTTGTTTTTTATTTTCACGCCCGGTTAGCCCTGCGCAAAAGCATCAAAGACTTCTATGACTAACCGGTAATTATATGCCATTCTTTTACCAGGCGTTCCAGGGAATATGAGGCGTTTGCAGGGCTGGTAGACGGTAATTTTACATCTTCCATTCCGGTTTTCTTTTGACAATACTTTCGATAGAGCCGGCTTGCTGTTCCACCATTTGTATATATGTTCTCTATTTTTCCCATATTTAAAATTCTGTCTATATCATTGGGGACAACATTTTTGATACTGCTGTCACTTGAACCCTCTATCTCGCATGAAGCGATTACGTCCCATATTGCAATACGATTCTTCAAGAGTAATGTTTTCTTTTCTTCTATTGTACACGGTATTTCACACCCGGTGACTGCGGCTATTACTTTCCAAAACCGGTTTTGCGGGTGATGATAAAAGAAGTTTCCCTCCCTTGATTTTACGGACGGAAAACTTCCTAATATCAGTATTCTGGAATTTTCATCAAATACAGGTTCGATATGGTGCACTTCTTTAGTCATGGTGTTTCCTCATTAAAAATATTTTTGCTATATCAAGGTCTTCCGGTGTCGTTATCTTTATATTTTCGTAACTTCCCTCCACCAGTTTCACTTTTTTCCCTAACATTTTTTCCACAACCATGGCGTCATCTGTTGCCTGGGTGTAACCGGATTTCATCATTTTTTCGTACGCGTCTTTTACCATGTCAATTTGAAATACTTGTGGAGTCTGCACCTGCCAGACGAAACTGCGATTCGGTGTCTCACGGATAAATGTTTCTTTATCTGCAATTTTTACCGTGTCTTTTACAGGCATACCCACTACACACGCTCCAAATCGGCACACAGCATCATATGCCCTTTGCATAATTTCTTCTGACACAAAAGGTCTCGCTCCGTCATGAATAAAAACATAACCCTGATGTGTAATTTCTCTCAACCCATTAAAAACAGAGTGGTAGCGTTCTTCACCGCCCACCACAATTTTTTGTACTTTTGTAAAATGGTATTTTTCCACAAGTTCTTTTTGACAGTATTCTTCCTGATCTTTTCCTACCACAAGTACAATGTCATCTATAACAGATGACTGTTGAAATGTTTCCAGTGTATGACAGATAATTTCTTTTCCGTCCAGTTGAATATACTGTTTTTGTACAGATGTCCCCATGCGTCTCCCCTGCCCTGCCGACAGTACAACCGCGGTACATGGTTTTTTACTCATTTTATCGCTCTCCTAATTTTAAATTCGGCACTGCATTTAAGTCCCAGCCGTGACGTGTCCCTTTTAAATATTCATAATACGCCGCCACACCTATCATCGCCGCATTGTCCGTACAGAAAATAGGAGAAGGATAGTAAAATTCTATTTTCTTCTTCTCGCAGGCGTCCTTCATTGCCTGACGAAGTGTGCTGTTTGACGCCACTCCTCCGGCTATGGCAAGTTTTTTCATATCATATTCATCAACCGCACGCATGGCATTTTCCACCAATACTTCCGTTACTGCTTTTTGGAAAGATGCGGCAACATCTGCCTGATTGAATGTTTCCCCTTTCATCTGACAGCCGTTAATATAATTCAGCACTGCTGATTTCACACCGCTGAAACTGAAATCATATGGCGCGTCATTGATATGTGCCTTTGGAAACGTTATTGCGTCCGGATTTCCCTCTTTTGACAGTTTGTCAATCTTTGGTCCGCCCGGATACCCCAAACCAATCGCACGGGCAACTTTGTCAAACGCTTCTCCTGCTGCGTCATCTCTCGTTCGCCCGATGATTTCGTATTCACCGTAATCTTTTACGCACACTAAATGCGTATGACCGCCCGAGACAACAAGACAGATAAATGGCGGTTCCAACTCTTTATTTTCAATAAAATTAGCGGAAATATGTCCTTCTATATGATGTACTCCAATCAACGGTTTTCTTTTTGCATAGGCAATGGCTTTCGCCTCCGCAACACCGACTAAAAGCGCCCCGACAAGCCCCGGCCCGTATGTGACGCCAATTGCATCTACATTATCTAACGTGACATTTGCTTCCTCAAGCGCTTCTTCGATAACCTGGTTGATTTTCTCAATGTGCTTTCTCGATGCAATTTCAGGAACTACTCCCCCGTACAATTTGTGCAGTTCTATCTGTGATGAAATAACGTTAGACAACACTTCTCTTCCGTTTTTTACAACTGCTGCCGCTGTTTCATCACAAGAACTCTCTATCGCTAATATTAAAACATCTTTTGTTTCGCTCATAACTTCTCCTCTATTCTTCTGCAAATTCCAGCGTCACAGACATACAGTCTTTTCCTGCCCTGGCATTTGGGAAAATCTTTCTTACATCGTCCATAAATTCCTCCGGCTTTGTCAATGACGGACTATAATGGGTAAGCCACATTTCCTTCACGTCAGCCTCTTTTGCAAGTTTTCCCGCTTCCGTAAATGTCATATGTTTGTACTCCACCGCTTTTTCCGCCTTTTCTTTTTCCCCGTACATTCCCTCGCAGATAAATAAATCCGATTTGGCCGCATGGGTTTTGATTGACTCCGTCGGTCTTGTGTCTGTTGTATAAGTTAATTTGATTCCTTTTCTCTGTGCTCCTAACACCATATCAGGCGTGTAAATCTTTCCGTCTTCCCGAACCGTCTCGCCCCGCTGCAAAAATTTCCAATATTGTTTTGGAATTTCCTGTTCCATGGCACGTTTTACGTCAAATTTGCCGGCGCGGTCTATTTCAAGCGTATAACCGTAACAAAGTACATTGTGATTTACGCGAAATGCGGTCAGCCGATAACCGTTTAACTCAAAAGTCTGCTCCGCACCTTCAATCTCCACATAGTTAATTGGAAACGGCAGTTCCGGAGCGATAACACGAAGTGCCGTCACCACTCTTTCCAAACCTTTCGGACCAATTAAGGTAAGAGGTTCCCTTCTGTCTGCATTTCCCATAGTCAATAAAAGTCCCGGAAGTCCGCTTATATGGTCACCGTGATAATGAGTAAAACAGATGACATCTATCGGCTTAAAACTCCAGCCTTTTTCTTTAATTGCTATCTGCGTCCCTTCACCGCAGTCGATCAACAGACTGCTGCCGTTAAATCTCGTCATAAGTGAAGTCAGCCAGCGATAAGGAAGCGGCATCATTCCTCCACTTCCCAATAAACATACATCTAACATTCTCGTCTCCTTACCGTCGTTCTACGGGAATAAGAAATGTTGCGGTAAATTCATCATAGCATTGCTCACACAAATCAAATTCGTGAACCTCATTGTCCTTCTCAGACGGGTATCCCCATCTTTTTTCCACCTGAAGCATGTCTTCTGATAACCTTCCGTTTTCCACAACAATTTCTTTTCCACATTTATTACAAATCACTTTTTTTGCTTCTAAAATTTCTTTTGTTTTATATTGTTTCATACAATTCCTCCTACGAATGCCTGCCGTATTTTTTTCGGGTACTCATTCATTATAGCCCGTTGTATGTCCCAATCCCAGTGGGAAGTGTTCCCATATCTGCAAATTTTTTTCTTATTGCAGACAAATCATTTTACTCATTAGAACCGCATTTTCCCGCGGATTGTTATAAAAATTCTTCCGTATACCGTCCTCGGCAAACTGCTGTTTTGCGTAAAATTTTCTAGCCGCGGCATTGCTCTCACGAACTTCAAGAAGCATTCTCTCCACATTTAGCCTGCGACATTTTTCTTCTGTTTTCGCAAGAAGTTTACTCCCCACCCCTTCGTGTCTTTTCGTTTCTCTGACCGCAATTCTGGCAATCTCAGCCTCGTCAAGCACACAATATACAATACAGTATCCAATCACTTCGTCCTCTTCCTTTGCCACAACAATGAAGGAATGAGTCTCTCTCCATGTCTCTTCAATCCCTGACTGCGTCCATGAGTCTTTAAATATTTCCCGCTCCAGTTTTGCTATCTGCCCACTGTCTTTTTCTTCCATTTCCTGCAAAACTATCATGCGTTCTTTGATTCCTTTGCTTTTTCTCTCTCGTTCCGCTCTCTCTCCGCCTGAGAAACTCTGAGATAATCCGGCTGATGTTCCCTTGCCGTCTCCGTTTTTCCCTGCTTGAAATATTCAATTCCCAAAAGCCCTACAGAAGACGCTCTCTGGCGATTCATGTTTGCAGGGGCAAATGCAAACGGTATCGTAAGTCCTTCTTTTAACTGTTCCGCATACACAGGTACACCGTCACCTAAGAAAATGACTTTCTCACCCTTTTCATTTAACTTCTGTATCAATTCTTCGACAGCGATCGCCGTCTGCTCTTCCAAAACTTCTAATTTCCCCTCTGAAAAACGGTATACTCCCGTGTATACCTGATTTCTTCTTGCGTCCATTATCGGGCAGATCACTGATGAACTGCCATGCAAATTGTACGCCATTCCTTCTAAAGTCGGAATATGTATCAGCGGTTTGTCAAGAGCCAGCCCCAGTCCCTTCGCTGTCGCCGAGCCAATTCTAAGCCCGGTGAAGGATCCCGGTCCTCCCGCTATTGCTATGGCATCAATTGTCTGCAAATCCATATCTGTCATTTTCACAATCTCATCTAACATTGGAAGCAATGTCTGTGAATGTGTCTTCTTATAATTGACAGTGTATTCCGCAACTGTCTGCTCCTCCTCTACAATGGCAACCGTTGCCACAAGCCCCGAACTGTCCAACGCCAATATACGCATATCACTACTCCCTTTCTGCAATCGTTATTTTTCGATAGTCAAATCCTTTTTCCAAATCTTTTTCAATCGTAATCTCCCGTCTCTTCTCCGGAAGAATTTCTTCAATTAAATTGGACCATTCTATGAGACATACTCCCTGTCCGTAAATATAGTCTTCATAACCGATCTCGTCCATTTCTTCCACATCACCTATGCGGTATACGTCAAAATGATAAAACGGAAGCCGTCCTTCCTCATATACCTGTACAATCGTAAATGTAGGGCTGCTAATCGGCTCCTCAATCTCCAATCCCTTTGCCAGCCCCTGCGTAAATACGGTTTTGCCCACTCCTAAATCTCCGACAAGAGTATATACATCTCCCGCTTTCGCTTCCCTTCCAATCTGTACACCTAATTCAAATGTTTCTTTCGCATTATTTGTCTCTATTATCATCGTTCTTCCTTTTCTATCTTGTATGTCTGATTTTCACTCTTTTTGCCGGTACATTTTTAGAAATCATTTCCACCACTTTCATATAATCGTCGCCCATTGCCTCTCTCGGCAAAATAATTGCTCTCACGCGCGTGATATAAAGAATAAGCGATTTGCTTGTGGAAACCACTTTTGCAAAATCTTTCCATTCATTCAACGCACTTTCTTCATGTTGTGAAACCGTAATTCCTTCTTCTGAAATTTCATATTCCAAGGGTTCCTGAAACATCGGTGTATTTTTTACCTGATTTTTCGCCGTTGCCTTCAATGTCATCGGCGTTGACATCAACACAAATATGGAGATGGCAAAGAAAAGAACTGCCGTCTGTATGTCTCCCGCCATTCCTTTCGTTATGGCAACACCCAACAACAAAACACCTAAAATACTACCTATAAGTCCTGTCATACTCGTATAATTGTGGTACAGCAAAAAGTCGTACATTACCCCGTCTGTCATGTTTACTTTAAATTTTATCGTCATCTTTCTTCCCTACCGTTTCTTTTCACTTTAAAAATAGATGTGCCATAAAATTATAGCACACCTATACATTCGTTACAACTTTGCCCTCTTAAATTTTCCAAAACTCTGCCACATCGACAACGAAAACAATCGCACCTCCTGCCTCGACTTTAATCGGAGTGTATGCATAATTCGGTATCTGCATACCTTCGCTCAGATATGGAGTTACAATCTCAACTTCTTCTCTCTTCGCGCATGTTTCTTTCAATACGTCCATTACTTCTCCGACTTTTTCGTCCTCTGTTCCTATCATCAGCGTACAGTTGTCTTTCCGCAAAAATCCTCCCGAACTCGATAATTTTGTCACTCCGAATTGTTTCTTATTCAACTCTTTCGCTGCACCTTTGGCGTCCTCAGCATGTACAACCGCAAATATCAGTTTCATTTCCATCACTCCTTATGTTTTCTGACTTTTCATATCTGTTATTATAACACATTTTTTTCCATTTATCTCTTCATTTTAAAGATAGGACTAATTTTTTTGTAAATCAGCAGAACAACAAGAGATACAAGCACTCCCTTTAATAGATTAAACGGTGCAACGGCAAAAATAACAAAGGTTGCCAGTCCCGTTATGGAGTCATTTACTTCCGTTCCCATCTGAATCAGACTGTCAATCGGAAGTTCAAATGCCTTTGCATAGACAGGCAAAAGTACATATGCATTTAAAAAGCAGCCCAGTATTGTCATACACCCTGTACCCGCTATCATTCCGATAAAAGCGCCTTTCTTTGTCTTCATCTGATGATAAATGATACCCGCCGGAACACTTAGACCACAGCCAATCAAAAAGTTAGCCACATCGCCTACACCTGCGGTTGTTGTTCCGCTGATAAGCATATTTAGCAGCACTTTGACGAACTCTATCGTCACACTCGCCAAAGGACCGAGAGCAAAACTCCCCACTAAAACGGGAATCTCACTGAAATCAATCTGATAAAACGCCGGGGCAAATGGGAGCGGTATCTCAAACTGCATTAAAATAACAGCGACCGCTGACAACATACCAATACTTACCAATTTTCTTGCATTTACTTTTTTTGTACTCACTTTTTTCTTTCCTTTCTTCTCTAAAAGGAATTCTTCTCCAGTTTTGCATAAAAAACTCCCAAAAGTTTATACACTCAGGGAGTTTTCTGCTTACACACAAAACGATTTTCTTCTCTCTTCCAGACTTTACTGTCGGTTTTGGAATTACACCAAATCAACCATTCTCATGGCTCGTGGACTGTTACCGCCGGTAATGAATTTCACATATCCCTGAAGAATCCTTTATTTTTTTCTTATTATATCTCTTTTCTCTGCCTTTTCGCAAGTATTTTATATGATAATAAATCGCATACACAGATAGAACAAACCTGCAATGCCTCCCGAAACTAGGAGAACAGTCGCAGTATTTTTCACTTTTTTGGAAACGCCGGCAATTACAATCAGTCCTCCTATTCCCGCAAGACACTCAAAACCCCAACGTAAAAACAGATAAACCGCAATCGGCATATTTCCAAATCCCTCGAATGCGGAAATATATTTGATTTGTTCTGAAAGTCCTGACAACTGCTGCCCTTTTACTCCGTGTACGATAAACATTCCTTCTATAAAAGCAGATAACAGAAGGACGGACACAATTAAAATCACCCATTTTCGTCTTTGAATTTTCTTTCTCCCCTCCGGTATAGTGTTCCACACCGTATCCATTCCCGCAATCTGCTCCATGACAAATGTCTGAAAGAATGCTAGCATAATGATGAGAAGCAGCAATCCGATTCTCCCTATAAAGGTAGTTTTATCAAACAGATAATTGAAACCGATTTCATTTAAGAAAACGCCTTTTTCACCGATTCTCTCCGCCTGCACTTTTACCTGGTCAAATGCAGGTTTACATTGTAACATTCTCTCCTTGTCAAAGGACTCCTCACTTTCCTCCAGTTTTTTAATTCTTTCATCTTCTTTTTGAATAAACTCCGTTTTCTCTGCGGTCATCTCCCCTTCCAGTTCTTTCAGATAATGTTTATAGTACAACTCGTCCTGAGAAAAGTATATTTTTTCCCCGGACACCGTCATAAAGTATCCAATCGTAAAGAGCAGAAGCACTACGCCCGCACCGTTAATCCACATTACTTTGCGGAACTCATAAAAGAATATTCCATGCCCCTTTGTCTGTCTTCCTTCACGTTTTTTCTTTTCCTTCTTTTGAGCGTACTCCCCCCGGCTCACTTTTTCATAGCACAGAATACTCTGTACAATGCAAATGATAAATAAAATTCCTCCCGCAATCGAGCAGACAATTACCGATGATACCGGATAACCAAACAGATTGACCGTCTCATATGTCTGGAAGAAATTTTCCGTTCGGATAAACGAAAACAGGTTACACCATTTCAAAATACCAAGCCATGAATTTGACGGGATGTTTGAATAAAACGCCCATTCCACACCGACAAGAAGCACTAAGGCAACACTTGTCCGAAGAATATTTTTCCCTTTCAGACAAATCCATGTAATTACCCCCACAAAAACGCAGGCGACAAAAAGTTTTCCACATAAAAACAGGAGAAAGTACTGTCCTAAATTAATTTTCCACGCACTTCCGATAAATCCGTTTACCGACTGAACCGGTCTTCCCAAATTTCCAAAGCCGTACAGATTTCCCATAATAATAAAATTTTGCACATAGAGAAGCAACATTCCCACGAGACTTCCCGCCAAAATAATGGAAATTTTTCTCACACCCAATTCTCTGCCACCGTTTTTTGTACATCGAACAAAGGCAAGCGTCCCCTCTTCCCTCTCCATACTGATAAAAAAGTAGGTGAGCAGCACCGCCAAAACTACAAACAGAACATCGGTCATCTCAGACTGCGTTGCCAACAGAACCCCCTGTGAATCTGCCACCTCCAAAGTCATTCCCTCAAATTTATCATATTTTTTTGGAATTTGGCTCGCATTTCTTTTGGAAAATGAATCCGTATCGGAAAACAGAGCCGACCGGCTTATACGCTTTGCCTGTATTTTAATATTTTCCAAATAGCCGTCATAATTTTCTACCTCTTCCACAGATTCCAAAACGTATATCAGCGCACTTCTTCGGGCATAGTTCCCCATATCCTCCGCATTTTCTTCTTTCTCAATTTCCTTTTGAAGCCATTCCTGCTTATTTTCTATTGAGTCCATCTCTTCGTAAATTCGGTGTATATTGTCCGGAGAACTCCTTTTTTCCTCGTCATACTGCGTTCCCTGTCGGAATACGAGAAAACCGTTGAGCAAAAAGCAACCTATAATCATACTTAAAATTGCTTTATTTCCCAACAGTTTTTTCCATTCATATTTCCACATACGACACACCCCCTATTCGCGAAAATAGTAGAGATACACGTCTTCGAGAGACGGACGTACAATTGTAACATTCTTTTCCTGTGGCAATGTATCGGAAACAATTCTTACATATATCCACTCTCTTTCTTTTACAATATTCCCCACCAGATAAGTTTGCTGTATCCGTTTCAATTCTGAAACCGGAACTTTTATTTCATATACTTTTCCTTCCAAATTCGCTGTCAGAGTTTCTCTCTCTGCTTTCTTTATCACCTGCCCGTCCTTTAACAGAACAATTTCCTTAGAAATAAATTCTACATCGGTCACGACATGAGTGGCAATCAGTACGATTTTCTGAAAAGCAATTTCTGAAATCAGATTGCGCACGGCAATTCTCTGCTTTGGATCAAGCCCCGCTGTCGGCTCATCCATAAAATTGGGTAGCCCTCCTTTATCCCTTGTAAACACTGGCTCTAACGGGAAACACTTCAGTGTATTGTGTTCATTTTTGTGAGAAGTCTGTTCCTTTCTCATGGATTAGTGTTTTATTCTAACCACAACAACCGGGAGTGTTTTCCCGGCTGTTGCAGATTATTTTCTTATTTTAATTACAGATTTTTTAGTAGATTCAAATCTTTTTTATTCAACGCTTTTTGCAATCTAATGTTCTCTTTTTCCAATTGTTCTTTTTCTCGTTTTAATTCTCGGACCTGTTGCTCCAGTAGTTCGATTCGGTTTTTCATCACAATGTCCCCGATGTATCTTTTGGGATCAATCATTCCGGCCTGCTGTTCTAATACCCGGTCCATTTCTTTTCTGACGGTTTCGTTCTTGTAAAAGAATCCTCTGGATAACCCTGTCCGCTTTACTAACTTTGGTACAGTTACCTTTTCTCTGTCCGTGAGCATTTGTCGGATTTCTGTCACTGCGCGGTTTACTTTTTCCTCACTTGTTTTCCGGTTACAAGCTATCATCATATCGTATTTGTTCATACTCTTCCTCCCATCCGTCCAGACATTCCAGAACCATCTGCGATAACCTGTTTCTTGCTTTTCTTGTGTCATTTGCCAGTATCTGGTTACTCATTTTTCTATAATATTTTACGTTCTTCAGACTTTTGTGTCCAAGCAACCTTGCAATCGTCCAGTCATCCAGATGCATTTCTACAAGCTTTACTCCGTAGACATGCCGGTACATGTGCGTGCCGAATGTAAAATAATTTCCATTATCATCCCTTAGATTTTCCCGATGAATTGCTGCTGTAATTCTTCCCTGGATCAGTGAGTAGGTCATCGGTTTTGTATGGTCATTTTCATTTGTAAAAATGTATTTACATTTTCCATATCTTTCTTCCGTATAATGGATGGCTTCTCTGATCAAAGCAGCCAGTTCCTGACTGATTGGTTTTTCATAAAAATGTGTTTTCATCTGGTAAATTCTTATCAGTACTTCACCGTTTTGTTCCATCAGACAGTCCGTTTGCAATGTCAGCGTATCTGATATTCTTGTTCCCAGCATCTGATGGATCGTCATGACTCTGGCGGTCTGTATATCTACTTTTACCAGGAACTCATTAAACCTCTTTAATTCTGCATCTGAGTAGACCTTAAATTCTGCTTTGATATTTGGCGGAATATCCCTGTTCAATATCAGATCTTTTGCCTGTGGATATTGGTAGATATCTGCTACCATATTGAGGATTGATCGAAGCCTTGTTATCTCTGATCGATACCTTTTTGTTCCTGTATCCTCTGTTTTCATATATACCAGATATTCTTCGATAATCGTTCTGTCAAAATCCGCGCAGGATTTTACATTTTTCTTATGCTCATTCAGATATCTGGAAAATCTTCGGATGGCTGTCAGTTCCTTTTTTACAGTCTCCAGGCTTTCTATTCTCAGTTGAAAATATACTGCTTTTTTAATTTCTTCCTTCAACTCTGGCTGACTGATTCCTGTAAAAGATATCGTTTTTCTTGGACGTATCAAATCCTGCTTCACCTGTATGTCAAGTTTTTCAATTTTCCAGACATCTTTTGTTATTTCGTTTACATCCGCATCTCTTAAGTCGGTTAAATAATCAATCAGGCATTCTATATACCCCAGTGTTCTGGCACGTTGCGTTCCTCTTCCACCACACTTATTTTTAAATGGTGCTGTCAGGGACAATCCTTGCTGCAGGAGCCAGATTTTCATCTGCTGCATCCATTTTTCTTTATCCCAGTCCAGAAAACTCTCCGGCCGGTTGTTTTTTTCTTTCAACATCCTGCATAAATGATGGTAAAATCTTCGTTCTGTATAAAATTTTTCTGCTACGAGGTTTTTACCTCTGTATTGCAGGAACTCCCACATTTCTTCCTGCATCTGCTTTGTCGGCAGAAGTTCCAGATCATAATTGGGGTTTGTTCCCATACGTTCTTTGCTGAGATCACTTGCTTTCTGATAAGAATCCAGTTCCTTGATATAAAATCTATTTTCCACGCTTGCACCTCTTTATTCCGGAAGCAAGACTGCTTCCTTCTTTTGCGAAAAGTTCCTGATTTGCTTTGGAAATTCTCTTCGGCATATAGTCCACATATTGCTGTGTCATTTCTTCATAATCATGTCCCAGATAATCTCTGACACTTTGAAGTGGCACTCCATCTTCATAAAACATGGTTGCTATCGTATGCCTGAAATCATGGGATTTGAAATTATATTCCTGAAACAGCTCATGATTTTCATTAAATATTTTCTTCATACTCCATCGAAAACTGGAGTAATGATATGCTTTTCCCTTTTGATTCTGGAAAATATAATCCTCAGCACCAATCCCGTATTTTTTTATATATACTTTCATGATTTTATATAGAATTTCCGGGATGGGGATTCGCTTATATGTCCGCATTTTTATTTGATATACCTGTATCCAGGCGTCTCTCCCCTGCCAGTAATAAGCATTCCCTTTCAGGCAGCATACTTCACTGATTCTCAGTCCTAACAGCATAGAGTGCAGTAAAATCAATCTCGGCTTTTCCGGAAAATCTTTTAAATGTTTTAAAATACTTTCATAGGTTTCCTGTTCTACACTCCGGTCATTATGATGCAGGATTTCCTTTTTCAGATAATACTGGTAATTAAAAGGAACTTCTTTTATGATATTTTTCGTCTGCAGATATTCATAAAACTGATAGATTGCTATGATAATATCATTGAAATAGCTTGCTTCCTTGTAGTCAATTATTTGAAAATATTCTTTTATTTCATTTTCTGACACCTGTTTCAAGCTGATTTCGGTTGTGTCTTCCAGCCAGATAACAAAACTTTGAAGTTTATAAAACTCCTTTTGTATTACATGCAATGCCAGATGGGTAATACCCAGACAGTATTTCATATACTCTTGAACCAGTTCCCGGTCATCCTTCTTTTCTATATTCATAAAAGAAATCGTTTTTACAGGACTAGACGGATTCACCCGGTATTCTTCCAGATACAGTCTTTCCATAAACCAGACCGTGGAATCCCATGCAATATTTTTTGCATGGCAGAAAATATATTCCTGACATGCTCTAAGCTCCTGTTTTGCGCATTTCTTTTTATAGTCCGTGTCCCCATAGTTTTCAATTTTGTCGAACTGCTTCTGTGTAAGATATCTGAGATCTTCAATCTGTTCCTGCATGCAAAATTCATATACACTTTTCAATCCGTTTAGATGTCTTGTGCATTCTTTCATTGTTATTTTCTGTTGCATGATATCTTCCAGAACCGTTAAAATCTGCTGTTTGCATATATCTGAACCTTTTGCCCTGAAATCCCAGACCAGCTTACTAATATCTGTCGTATATTCATATCGTTTTGCAATCGCCGGATTGGGATGATACCGCAGGAACAGAATGTCATGGAGCAGCTCCGGATGATTCCGGGCATTCCACTTTCCTTTTAAGGTCTGCGCATTTTCTATGATCAGCCGCAACTTTACACGATCTATTCCGAGCAGATAATTACGCACCGTCGAATCTACATAATATTCTCTCAGATATTTTTGATATCCGGCTCTCACCTGATAATTGATCTCTGACAAGTGCCAGATCTCATTCTGAATCAAATATGTTTCCAGACTGCCTTTTCCACATTTTTGTTCATAATATTCATCTAATTCCCGTTCCAGTCCTTCAATCAGTTGTTCCCGCTCTGCATTGGATAGGTTCTGCTCTTCCGGCACAAAGGCATACAATCTTGCCGGCATTTATTTTCACCTCCTGCTTTCCAAAAATTGATTGACATTATAAAGATTGGAATATCGGCGGTAAAATTCCTGACTCGCTTCTCTGAGCTTATCATCTAAAACATTCAGATATCGTATGGTTGTGTCCAGATGCTTATGTCCTAATGCCTGACTGATCATCTCCAACGGCCAGTCTGCTTCCCATCTGGTATTTGCGTAATATCTCCGAAGCATGTGTGGGGTGATCTTGATTCCGGTCTTTTTCTCCATCCTCCCAAACATATCGTAAACACTGTCGACCTTCATCGGTTTTCCTGCTGTATCCCCTTTGATATTGATAAACAGATATTCCTGTTTTTGCAGGATATCCCAGTATTCTCCGATATAATAAAGCAGAAATTCAAAAGTATCATCGCTGACACGCCCTCGTCTTTCTTCTGCATTCTTCGCTCTTGCATTGTTCTCATTATCCTCTCGGAAATTCACCCGGATTTCATGCGTTTCATAATCGATGTCTTTCGTATAATCAATTCCTAAAATTTCACCGATACGGAATCCAAGTTCGGATGTCAGTAAAATCAGCACCTGATCCCGGCAGTTCGTGCAAGCTTCCAGAATCGTAATAATTTCATTCTTTTCAGCTGCCCTTACATCACGTTCCTCTTCTTTCAGATAGCCTTTAAAGGATCTGGAACGCAAAGTTCTTCTGACTCCGATAGCATTTGCTTTTGTTATAGGCTGATTATAAGAAAGAACAGATAAATAAGAACCATTATTTTGGACTGCTTCTAAAAAACAATAAAACCTGAACACTTCCTTTAAATAAGCGTTACAGGTTTTATTCTGTGGGCCTTTTTCTAAATTGTCGGTATGCTTTCCGGCTTTCAGCCATTTCAGATATTCTGCGAAATAATCATATTGTGTCTCGTAATCCATCTCATAGATATCTTCTGCTTTCTTTTCGTTTTCCAGCAGATATTCCCAATAATAGGCAAGAGCGAATGCATTTCTCCGTATTGTATTCGGAGAACGATTCGCCCTGACCTGATGCATCAGATATTTACTTGGCAGCAACACGATTTCTAACGATTCCATATCCCGGATGAAGAAATATCTTATTGATCCTTCTTTCTGCGTTTCCACTTTGTATCGTTTCATGTTACTCACCGCCTTTCCTCTAACGCTATACACAGTATACCCACTTCATGTTCAAATAGCTATTCAGCAATACCACCAATTCCACCGAAAACACCCCAGAAATACCACCAAACATTTCGTCGTAAACTCGCTGTTATTGTAGCAAAACCACGGGTATTTACAGGTAATATTCCACACTCTTCCGGTTTCTGATAAAATGCTGGACATCCTTGATGTCTTTTGCCATCTTGCACTTCGGAAGTGCGCACATCACTTCCTCATGATATCTTCCTTCTTCTCCTGCTCGCTCATCTAAGATGGACACGACACAGGTGTCTGTCTCTGTGCGGAGCGCACGTCCGAATCCCTGTCTTAGTTTTTTCTGCATGTCTGGAACAATCACTGCCTGAATGTATTCTTTCAGATTAGCATATTCCTTCTTCTGTGCTTCGCTGATGGGATCTGGAACAGCGAAGGGCAGTCTCACAATGATTAACGAGGATACCATATCTCCGGGGAAATCTACTCCTTCCCAGCAGGAGCCGGCTGCAAAAAGGACAGCATTGTCCATTTGTTTAAACCTTGTGATCTCTTCCGGTGAATGTCTCCACACCTCTATCATCGGGAACGGAATCTCATCCCTTAACATCTGGTAAACGTTTCCCATCAAATGATAAGACGTGAACAGCACCAGCGTATGCCCGTAAGTCGAACAGATCAATGAATGGATATGGCCTGCTATCATCTCTGCCTCTTCCTGACTTCCTCTTCTGCATTTTTTCAAATTCTTGGGCAGATATAACAGACAGTTCTTCTGATATTCAAACGGGGAGTCTGCCACATATTCACGGACTCTCCGCACTCTCTGTAATCCTGTCATTTTCCGAATGTGGGAAAATCCCTGTCCGGTTTTTAAAGTTCCGCTTGTCAGGATTGCTCCCATTCCTCTGCTCCATAACATCTGGTCCAGATACTGTGGAATCCGTCTGCTGGATGCACACAATATAATCCGGTGGTCATGGTCCTGCTTCAGATGCAGCACATACTTCTTATCCTGATGGAAAAAGCATTCCAGCACACTTTTGGTTTCTTCCAGCTTGTTTCTGATCCACTTTGGAATCTTCTTTTCTAATTTTTCTATGATCTTATTCATGGTCTGTATCCCCTCATATAAATACATGGCACACTCTTCTGTCATGTGGAATTCTTCTTTTATCCCATATCTGGTTCTGTGGCTTTCTCCTATCACATCCAGCACCATCCGGATCGTCCCGGACAGTTTTCTTATCTCCGGGCCTTGGTACTCTTTCCCAAGATAAAAGCAGATTTCTCGGATATCGTCATAACAGAGGCTCTTCCCGAACATCTGCTTTGCCGCATCCGGCAGCTTATGTGCTTCATCGACAATCAATGCTCGGTAGTCTTTTAATAACGGGCGGTAATCCTGCAGCCTGTGATAACCATCAGCCAGCAGATAATTGTGATTACAGATCTGAATGAACATTTCATGATCTCTGGAACGCTCCAGATACTGCTGATACCGGCAGGAACCTTTTTTCAGGCATTCCTTTGAACAGAACTTGGGTACGCTTACCATCCTTCTGTCAAACCCACTTAAGTTGGACACTTCATCCATATCGTAGTGTTCTCTCAGAGACAGCAGCGCTTCTTTCTGCAATGCATTTTTATTTTTCTCTTTGATTGCAACGATTCGTTGCGCTAATCTCTCATCGCAGACAAAATGCTCTTTCCCTTTTCGTATCACAGCTTTAATAGGGGCCTGAATCGTCCCGTTCTCCTGAAGAATCCGGGAGAGAAAAGGGATATATTCTGTAAGAATTGCTTTCTGGAGTGCAATGCTGGAAGTGGATATCACGACCGGACGCTGCTCATAAGGGGAACATCCTTCTGCAAGGAGGGAATATTTTCTCATCAGAACACAGGCCACCAGATAGGCATACGTCTTGCCGATACCGACACCCGCGTCACACAGTGCTATGTTTCTTCCCAGCAGGTTATCCAGCATTTCGTGGCATAACATAATCTGTTCTTCCCTTACTGCCATTCCATGTTCCGGGAACAGCACTCGGAAAATAGTATCAATTTCTCGATGCGCTCTATTGAGATATTCTCTTGTGTAATACATAATTTGTTACCTGATATGCTTGCTGATATCACATCAATACGGCTGTAAAGGATTTCTCCCTACAGCCGTATGTATCTGATATCAACGACACATTCTTCCTTGATTTCTTATACTTTTGTTTTTTGGCGTTGTATTTGTCCTCGACTCCCCCATTGCCTTAAGGTATAACTTCCTTCCGGTAGTCCGTAAATGACATGTTCTTCCTTCGTACTAATCCACTCTTCCACAACAGTTCCGTCTTTATCAATGACCTGCAATTTTGCTCCTTCCAGCTCATTTCCGGTTGTTGCATCTGTTTTGGTAATACGTGTTTCTGTCGGCTGATTCTCAACTTCTTTGTTCAGTTCAATCTTTGCCAGATTCTGATTTTCATAGGTTGCGTCTACATTCCATGCTTCCTCATTTGGAAGATATCCGGCTTTTCTGACTTCCTCTTTGACATAATATTTTCCATGTGGAAGGTCACTGTCAAAGGTCAGATTTCCGTTATTGTCGGTTGCTTTCTTTTCCAGCAGGGTATCCTTCTCTACAAGAACTTCTCCCTGATTAGAAACGATATCTTCCCCGGCATACAGTCCGAAGATGACTCCTTCCAGTCTTTCTCCTGTAACAGAATCCTTCTTTTCTACCGATACGGAAACTTTCTGTCTTTCATTTTTATAGGTAACACCTTCATAAACAACTGCCTGTGTATCATCCTCTGCTGTCAGGGTAAATTCTTTCTGTTCTGTATTCAAGACAAAATTCTCTCCTGCTACAACTTCTTTCAGATAATAAGTTCCCAGTGGCAGATTGTTGATAACTGCCATTCCCTTTTCATCTGTAGTCAGTTTGGCTACCAGATCATCTTTCTCATATCGGACAACTGGATTTCCTGCTTCGTCCTTTGCTCCGTCCGGTGAATAGATGGTATCTTTGGCATATACTTCGAATTCAGCACCTTCTACTCCGGTTTCTTCATATTTAAAGCCTTTATAAATACCTGTTTCTTCTTTACCAGATACAGCATACATTAACTGGTACAACTATGTGAGACCTCATTCAACGAATAACTATATGACACCAATGGAGTTTCGATATAGAGCATGATTTCCGAACAAAGTGTTACCAAAAAGCTTGACCAGTACATCCCCTTCTGTGTCAAACAGCAATCGGTAGTTCTTATCCGCATAAGTATCCACCTCACAGTGTCCGACACAGGTAAATCCCCCTGCACGTCTTAAGCCTTCTCGGAATCCGCCGATTCCGCTAAAGAGATCAAAAAATTGAATGGTTGCGGTTATCAACCTCCTTTGCTGATAAAAA
>NZ_BAAHSH010000059.1:0-558 GCF_054660755.1 Faecalimonas hominis | reverse complement strand
AATCTTGACATAGGACCAATGAATAAATCTATAGCAAAAGAATATCTTGAAAACAAAAATGCACAGCATTTCTTAGACAAACTACTAGCAATAGATGCGAAACCGCTCGATATGCAGGAAGAAATGATATGGTACTTAAATATTGCAAGAGCCGGAACGCCTGACAGATGATGATGTCATGCTGTTGTTGAAACTCATTTTTCACAGGCAGGACACGCAGGAACTATTGAAAAAACTGCTGGAACGGGAGAAGCCGGAAACCCCTTAGTTTACTAAGGGCGCAATTATACACCACCCAGAGGTTGGTGCATTGCGTTCTCCGAAGGCTCCTCGCCGGAGGGCTGTGATTTTCCGCAGTCATGGTCTGCTTCAAATCAAACAGGGGACGCTACGCTTCCCCTGCGCTGGCTGCCGCCAGCTACCCTTTTGTGGACTTGCCATCTGGGGACATCTTGCGTTGCAAGCTGTTCCCAGCCGACAAGTTTCATAAAATATGCTATCTTTTTGATAGGCAGTGAAGTATAATGAAGATGACAACAAAATTGATTAGAAACCAAT
>NZ_BAAHSH010000058.1:0-47854 GCF_054660755.1 Faecalimonas hominis | reverse complement strand
AAAAGGTTCATAAACAGTTTTTAACACCTAACTGTTTATGAACCTTTTTTCTATCTGTTCTTTCAAATCTTTCATCTTAAAACTAAATGTACCTCGTCCGTTGCTATAATATGAACCAATTAATTTTTCTTCACCATTTTGCAAGGTAATGTAAAGTAAGTTCTTTTTTATTTCTATCTTGGTAATATCTTCTATTTTATAGCAATAGAAATCTGCTGTTCCATATCCCCAGCCATATATTGTCTTTTCAGATAACACACACTGCATATGAACAATACTGCCTTTAAACCATAATGTATCGGCTACATGACAAACAAAATCATCTATTTCCCGCAATTCTTCTGCCGAAACCATATCACAAATTCTTTTCATATGCGTCATTTCTACCTGTTTTTCGCATTTATGCAAATTAAATACGATTATCGCAAAATATAACAACATAATGATAAGAATACTTTCAACAAAAATCACATCAGGTTTCTTAAAAACAACTGTGTAATATCCCATAACAAATAAAAAGAACATTATTACACTAATAATTGTTCTCTTCTCCACTTGCCGTTTTCTTTTTTTCATGCGAATTAAATAATCCATATTTTCCCTTTCAACATATGTAAGCAAGACGATAAGCCGGGTTATGTCGTTGGACGGTCATCTATCTAGACCTATCGTTGCCAACAGGTTCAAGCAACCTACCTAAAACGTGGCGGGCAACCACAATGTTTTCATTCGGTTTTGCTTCGGGTGGGGTTTACATATGCCCCTGTTGTTACCAACAGGGCGGTAGTCTCTTACACTGCCCTTCCAACCTTACGCTATAAGAGGTGTGCGGTAGAGTGAGTTGTAAAACAACTCACTCTACGCGGCATTCACCGTATAGCCTCTTGCAAGTATATGGACTTATAAATAAATTTACAGCACATATACTTGCAAGAGGCTGCACACCTCATTGCTAACGCGGTACATTTCTGTTGCACTATCCTTAGAGTCGCCTCCACCGGACGTTATCCGGCACCCTGCCCTATGAAGCCCGGACTTTCCTCATCTGCGGTCTTTCGACACTTGCAGCTGCGACCGTCTGTCTTACTTACATACAGTTAAACATTTTAACATACTTCTACTACATCGTCAATTAAGTTTTCTCCGTCAGCGGACGATGTCGCTAAAAAATCGCACCTTTCATTCTGCATATGTCCGTCATGACCTTTTACCCAAATAAATGTTACCTGATGCGGTTCTTTTGCTTTTAATAAACGTTTCCACAAATCAATATTTTTTACCGGCTCATTCTTTCCTCGTTTCCACCTTTTTTTTATCCAACCGTCAATCCATTTTTGATTAAAAGCGTCTACAACATATTTGGAATCCGAATATAATTCAATTTCACACGGACGATTTAACGCTTCAAAGCCGGCAATAACTGCCATTAACTCCATACGGTTATTTGTTGTTTTTTTATACCCTTGTGATAATTCCTTTGTATGCAGTTCCCCTTTCGTGTCCACATACTCTAAAACCGTTCCATATCCTCCCGGACCGTCAGGATTCCCTCGTGCCGCTCCGTCCGTATATATTTTCACTTTCATCATATCTATACTCTCCATTCTCCCGTTTTTAAGAAATGTGTTGCCGTCTGCTCGGCACTTTCAATAATCGCTTTATCATAACCGATAATACTCAGCAATTTTATGGCATTTCGCGAAACCGCTCTTCCACGATACAATTCATAGTTAAACAAAATATCATTTTCCTGAATTTCTTCCTGAAAATGATAATTGCTATACTCATTTTCCAGCATATGTGTCAATTCTATATCATGTGTTGCTGCAAAACAAAGCACCTGCTTCTTGGAAAGACTTTTTAAAATCTGTGCCGACGCCGAGATACGCTCAATCGTGTTTGTCCCTCTAAGCACCTCATCTACAAAACAGAGCATCGGTATGTCTTCGTCCGCATGGCTTAAAATCCTTTTCAGAGATTTAATCTCCACTATGTAATAACTTTCATTTCCCTGCAAATTGTCCTTTAATGCCATAGAGGAATAAATCTGGAAGAAACTTGCCCGATAAAACGTGGAAATACTTGTATTTACCGTTTGGGCCAAAACAGCATTAATTGCCACCGTCTTTAAAAATGTAGATTTTCCCGAAGCATTTGAACCTGTAATCAACACATTTCTGTCTTCTGTAATAGAATTTGCCACAGGTTCTACGATAAGAGGGTGATATACATCTTTCACTTCAATAAACGCCTCTTCCGTTTCTCTCAATTCCGGAAGGCTATAGAATGGAAGACTTTCTCGAAAAGATGCTACAGAAATAAGTGCATCTAATATTCCTATGTTTTCTACCAAATTATCTATTTCACCTGCATTTTGCTTTATTTCCTCCAACATAGAATTAAACTTTAACAAATCAATATGTGTTGCCACACGGATATAATCCAAAAACGCCTCTGCCAGACTTCCCGTTTCTCGTTGAGTAGACATTAAAAGCGATGAACCAAAACGAAACTTTTTGAATTTCTTCCGAATGTCGGCAATATTATCTACATAAGTCTGCACTTCATCAATCTTTAATTTGGAAATCTCCTTGCTGGCATCTAACATTTTCAGTATATGGGAAAAAGTTGTTAAATAGGGCTGTATCTCTCCTCTCCTTTTAAAATACCGCATAACGTTCCACACCAAAAATACCATCATAACAACTAACCCGACACCAACTTCAAAAACCGTCATCAGCACAAGTCCTATCGGAATGGTCAGCAACGCTATATAATGTTCTACATTGCTCTCTTTTTTCAATGTGACAAGCAGATCAATATAGTCATTTATGGAAAACCTTCTTGTTTTTCCTATCTGTCGAAAGCATACTTCTAAATCCGCTCTCTCACTTTCGTGTGTGGCAAAGAAATGTATAAGCCGTTCTCTCTCATCTAATGTTTTCTGCTCTGTCACAGGAGTTCTCAACAGATAATATAAATATTCTTCTCCGGCAGAAGACTTCGTATTGTTTATGTAGGCAAAAACATTGTCCATATCCAAATCATTCCATGTAATTTCATCAATATATGGTTCATTGATTTTCCCTTTCTTTAACTGATATTCAAAATATCTTGAAATCTTCTCCACTTCTTCCTCATCATACTCTCTTTGAGGAATTTTACCCCACTCTTTTAAAAACTTCGCTCGCCAGACTCCTCTTGCCTTTTTCTCACTCAGATATATCTGTACTATACTAAAAACAATGAGGGCTGCCACTGCTGCCAATATGATTTCTATCTCCATCTTATCTTCCTCACTATTTTTCGTGAATATTTCCCAGTTGAATATTCTCCTCCACTATTCGCTGCATCTCTCCCCAAATTGTTTCTGAAGTTTCTTCAATTCTCTCATTTCTTTTATAAATCTGCTGTTTTTTCACCTGATGTTCACTCCAACTTTTTCCTTTTGCCGCATCATTTAGCAGCATCGGCTGGAAATTATCAAGAAGATGGGCGTATTTTGCCTCCTCCGTTTCATACTCCTCGAATTCTTCCCATAACTCTCTAAAGTATTGTCCCTGTTCTGTCGGAAGTATACTGAAAATGCGATCTGCCGCCTTCTCTTCACGCTCTCTTTTATCCTTCGCCCCCGCACTGTCATAGGCATATGTATCCCCCGCGTCAATTTCCACAAGGTCATGAATCAATACCATTGTAATCACTTTGAGAAGGTCAACCTCTTCGCTGACATATTCCTTCAGCAAGATGGCAGACAATGCAAGATGCCATGAATGTTCCGCATCATTTTCTTTTCTTTCTCCGTCAGACAGATACGTTTGTCTGAAAATATTTTTCACTTTATCCACTTCAACAATAAATTGTATTTGCTTTTCCAATCTTGTCATTTTCTCTTCTCCTTTTCCAAAATAATTATGTATCATTTTAACACGAAAGAAAAAGAAATACTACTCTCTCTTTTCTTTTCTAAAATTTAACATTGAAAAAAATCTTATTATGCGTTATCATGGATAACAATATAGAATTACTATAATCAGAGTGAATTTTGGTTAGGAGAGGAATAAAATTATGCAACTTTTAAAAGAACGAATTTTAAAAGACGGTGTTGTTAAACCCGGAAATGTACTGAAAGTAGACAGTTTTTTAAATCATCAGATGGACATTGACTTAATCAATGAAATCGGGAAGGAATTCAGAAGAAGATTTCCTTCTGATAAAATCACAAAGATTCTTACTATAGAGGCGTCCGGAATCGGAATTGCCTGCATCGTTGCCCAGTATTTTAACGTACCGGTTGTATTTGCAAAAAAAGCACAGAGTATCAACATTGACGGTGATGTTTATTCAACAAAGATTGAGTCCTTCACACACAAACGTACATATGACGTTATTCTTTCCAAAAAGTTTTTAACAGAAGATGACCATGTACTTATCCTTGACGATTTTCTCGCAAACGGCTGCGCACTGCTTGGACTGATTGACATTGTTCAGGAAGCCGGCGCTACAATCGAGGGTGCAGGAATTGTTATTGAAAAAGGAATGCAGGACGGAGGAAAGCAAATACGCGAGAAAGGAATCCATTTGGAATCCCTTGCCATCGTGGAATCCATGACAGATACGGAACTTACATTTAAAGAAGATTAATCGCAAAACAGATTGTGCCAATCGACACAATCTGTTTTTTCTTACATATCACTAAGAAGTTCTTCTACGTTCTCCTCTTTCGTTGCCCAACTTGTGCATAGACGGATAACACTGTTCTTTTCATCATATTTTTCCTGATATGTATACGCATATTTTTCTTTTAATTGCTCCAGTTTTTTATCAGGAACAATAACGAACTGCTGATTCGTATTACTGTCCAGCAAGAACTTATATCCTCTCTCCGCAAGACCATTTTTTAATCGCATTGCCAAGCGGATTGCATGATTTGACATTGTAAAATATAATCCGTCTTTAAATAATTCTCTAAACTGTAATCCGAGTAATCTTCCTTTCGCAAGCATTCCGCCCTTCTGTTTCATAATATAGCGGAAATCCTCCTGAAGAGCCGGATTGCAGATGACTATTGCCTCCCCAAACAATGCCCCGACTTTTGTTCCTCCGATATAAAAAACGTCACAGTTTTTCGCAATGCTTTCTAAGTCCAAATCATTGTTTTCAGCACACAAACCATATCCCAGTCTCGCACCGTCCAAATATAAATACATACCGCATTCATCACAAGCCGCACGCAGTTCTTCCACTTCTTTCTTCGTATATATTGTTCCCAGTTCTGTCGGATTGGAAATATACACTAATTTCGGCTGTGTCGTATGTTCAAAAGATGAATCATTTTTGTGAAGTGCGTAAGTTTCTCTCACCTGCTCTGCGGAAATTTTTCCGTCCTCACTTGGAACTGTCATTACTTTATGCCCGCATGCTTCAATCGCCCCTGTCTCATGTACGTTGATATGACCGCTTACCGCACATAACGCTGCCTGATGTGGTCTTAAAACAGAGGAAATCACTGTAAGGTTTGCCTGCGTTCCGCCTACCATAAAATGTACTTTTGCTTCCGGTGATTGACACAACCCTTTTATAATGATTTCCGCTTCCCGACAGTATTGGTCTCCTCCGTAACCTGCCGTCTGCTCCATATTTGTTTCAATCAGTGCCTCTAAGATACGTGGGTGTGCCCCTTCGTTATAATCACAATTAAATGCTATCATTTGATGTCCCTCCTAACTTTTGACTATATTCTTCATTATAGCACAAAAGCGGAAATATTTTAAATAATAATACAGACAAGTCCGCCATTGCTGTCATTTACAATCTTCTGCATCGTATCCTGCAGTTTCACCTGACTTTCGTCATTAATCATCATCATTTTATTGTGCATTCCTTCTGTAACCAGTTCCTCTATGGATTTCCCGAAAATATTTGTCTTCCACATTCCCTCCTCCGTTTCTTTCGTTTCTTTAATATATTTTATCAAATCCTCCGCCTGCTGCTCACTTCCCACAATAGGAGCAATCTCCGTCTCGATATTGGCCCGAATCAGATGAATGGACGGCGCCTCGGAATGTATCTTCACCCCGAATTTATTTCCCTGTTTGATGATTACCGGATCCTCAAGTTTAATCTCCTCTTTCGCAGGCGATACAACCCCATAGCCTTTTAATCTGACAGAATCCATCGCATCTTTCACACTTTCATATTCTTTGCGCAGAGTTGAAAGTTCTTTCATTGTTCCAATTAAATCGTATTCACTCGTAATATCCGCACCGGTCACTTCACTTAACACTTCATAATAAAAAGGCTCTCCAATCTGTAGCCGAACCTTCACACTGCCCGAATCCATTTTCACTTCCTCTACACGCATTTCCTCAATATATTCACTTTCCGTCTGTTTCCATTCTTTTTTCACATCTTTAATTTGTGAAAATGCGTCCAGCATTTCTCTTACATGCGAGAGCAAATCCTGTTTAATTCTATGCTCCATCGGAAGCATTTCAACCCATTTCGGTATGTAAAACTGTACTTCGGCAATCGGAAATTCAAATAAAACACTCTGCATAATCTGATGAATGTCTTCCTGTCTCAACTGTTCACAATTTACGGTTAATGCCGTCACTCCGTATTTTGATTCCACCTCTTCTTTGACAGCATTGGCCTCCTCCCCGTGGGGTTTTTTAGAATTTACCAAAACAACAAACGGTTTCCCAATATTTTGCAGTTCCCGAATAGTGTTTCTCTCCGCCTCCAAATAGTTCTCTCTCTTTAATTCTCCGATGCTTCCGTCTGTCGTAATCACAATTCCTATGGTTGAATGTTCCCGAATTACTTTTTGTGTGCCGATTGCAGCCGCCTTTGTAAATGGGATTTCATGCTCAAACCACGGTGTTTTCACCTGACGTTCCTCCTCATTTTCAATATGGCCGACCGCTCCCTCCACCATATAACCGACACAGTCTATCAGCCGGATATTTGCGGTAATCCCTTCCTCCAGCTCGATTGCTGCCGCCTCTTTCGGTATAAATTTAGGTTCTGTCGTCATAATCGTTTTGCCCGAAGCAGACTGTGGCAATTCATCTCTCGTGCGCACTCTCATATGCTCATCTTCCATATGAGGCAGAACAAGCAAATCCATAAATCTTTTGATAAACGTCGACTTCCCCGTTCTTACAGGACCAACCACTCCAATATAGATTTCCCCGTTTGTTCTCGCCTGTATGTCTTTGTATAAATGAAATGTATTCATAAAATACCCCCTTGTTATGCTGATAATAATGTATGTCAGTTTTTCTTTTTTTAGAAGTTACTGCGTTGATTTTTTCCCATAAAAGTCGTATGATGAAAATAAAAAAACAAGGTTGGTGTTACATATATGCATGCGACTCGCGCAAAACAGAAAAAAGAGCGTTCTGCCCTGAACATTTCATTGATTGCAGGGCTGGTTTTTGCCCTGCTGGAAATCATTATCGCTCTGTATACACATTCTCAGGCAGTTCTCCTCGACGGTTTCTATGACGGGGTGGAATCTGTAATGATCGTAATTTCCATCGGAATTATCCCTCTGCTCTACCGTTCTTCCAATGAAAAACGGCCTTTCGGCTATCTGCAGATTGAATCCTTTTTCGTTGTGATTAAGGGAGTGACAATGGTTGCCGTTACTATCGGACTAATCGCTACCAACATTGACATCGTATTAAACGGAGGACGGCATATTTCTTTTAATAACATTGCTTATTTCGAGCTTTTCGCAGCAGTCTTAAGCATATTTGTCATCTTTCTTTTGAAAAAGAAAAATGCGAAAACTCACTCTGCACTGGTGACAATGGAAATTCAGGAATGGATTATTGACGGAATCGCCTCCTTAGGTATGTCCGTCGCTTTCTTCCTTCCCCTTTTTATCAAAGCAAACTGGTTTTCTAATATCGTTCCTTATTTGGATCAGATTATTGCCATTTTACTCTCACTGTTTATGCTGCCCACTCCTATTCGTGCCATCATCACCGGACTTAGGGATATTTTCCTGATTGCTCCCGAGGAAGAAACCGTAACTGAAATTAAAAATATTGTGAATCCGATTCTAGATTCCTACGGTTACGAAGAACTTCATTACGATATTGTCCGCACAGGCAGAAAACTTTGGATTAGCGTCTATATTACATTTGATAAAGACATGATTTCCATTTCCCGACTTCGAAATTTGCAGGGACTGATTATCGATGCCCTTAAGAAAGAATATCAGGATTTCTATTTTGAACTTCTCCCTGATGTTGAATATTTTGGAAATACGGAAGTACGATAAAAGGGAGGACTGCAGACGCATTCCTCCCTTTTCTATTCTATTCCCACGGCAATGTAGGAATTTCTATTCTTTTATCTCTCAACATCAGTTCTTTTACCGCTTCACCCGGATTTTTTCCTTCAAACAGTACGGCATTTACCTGTTCGATAATCGGAATGGATACGTTATATTTCTCAGCAAGTTTTACGGCTGATTTTGTAGAGTAAACTCCCTCCACGACCATCTTAACTTCTTCCATCGCTTCTTCCATTGTTTTTCCCTGTCCGATTAAAATTCCGGCTCTGCGGTTGCGGCTGTGAACGCTCGCACAGGTAACAATCAAATCACCGATTCCCGTAAGTCCTGTAAAACTTTCCATCTTGCCGCCCATCGCCACTCCAAGCCTTGCAATCTCAGCAATTCCTCTTGTAATCAAGGCGGCTTTTGTATTATCACCATACCCCAATCCGTCTGCAATTCCCGCTGCGAGCGCAATAACATTTTTCAGGGCACCGCCAAGTTCTATTCCAAGCATATCAGGGCTTGTGTACACGCGAAATACTTCATTCATAAAGGCTTCCTGCAAATATTCCGCCGTCTTTTTCGTTTTCGCTCCCACAACACATGTTGTCGGAAGCCCTCTTCCCACTTCCTCAGCGTGACTCGGTCCTGAAAGCACTGCTACATCTGCCTGTGGAATCTCTTCATGAATCTGTTGTGACAAAGTCATAAGCGTATCTTCTTCAATCCCTTTTGCCACGTCCACAATAATCTGATTTTCTGCCACATATGATTTCATATTGCGTGCCGTTGCTCTTGTAAACGGAGACGGTACTGCAAGCACCATAAAATTTTTCCCCTGAATTGCCTCTTCCAACACGTTCGTAAACTGCATCTCTTCTGGAAGTTTCACCCCCGGAAGTTTACTCTTATGCTCTCTTTCCTTTGAAAGCATTTCCACCTCTTCCTTTGAAATTGACCAAACCGTCACATGATGACCGTTTTTGTGAAGTAATAATGCTAATGCAGTTCCCCAACTTCCTGCTCCTAATACACCTACATTTGCCATATTCTGTTCTCCTACTTCTTTCCAAACTTTAATTTGTTTTCAGTTCCGTTACATAATCTTTTTATATTTTCACGATGTTTATACACCGCCAATACCATTAAAAATACCGAAAGTGCATACAGTTCATACTGCTGCGACTGCGATAAGGTTGTCCCGAACACTTCTCCCTGTACAACCATTCCGATTCCGAAAATCACTACCAGAATAATTGAGCCAAGTGAAACATATCTCGTCACCCCTACCACAATAATAAATGTAACCATTGCCACAAGTGCTACTTTAGGATTGACCGCGAGCAAAAGTCCCGCTGTAGCAGCAATTCCCTTTCCTCCTTTAAAGTTAAGATAGAAAGGAAAATTATGCCCTAGCACTGCGCCTATTCCCGCATACATTGCCAACAGTTCAAACATTTCGTTATGACTTTTTCCGTAAATCATATAAGCGATTGCTACAGCCAAAACGCATTTCAAACTGTCTCCCAGGAAAGTAACGGCCCCCGCTTTCCAGCCGAGTGTCCGAAGAGCATTTGTCGTTCCCGCATTTCCACTTCCATGTTTTCTAATATCTATATGATGTAACCTTCCATAAATATACCCTGTCTGAAATAATCCGCATATATATCCAAGTATCAGACAAACAAAACGTTCCATATTACTTATCCTTATCCTTTCTCTCACGAATAAAGAATTTTAATGATGTTCCTTTAAATCCAAATGCCTCCCTGATTTTATTCTCCAAATATCTTGTATACGAGAAATGCATCAGTTCTTTGTCATTTACGAAAATTACAAAGGTTGGCGGTTTTACCGATACCTGTGTAATATAGTACAATTTTAAACGTTTTCCTTTGTCTGACGGCGGCTGCTGCATGGCAACGGCTTCCATCATAATTTCATTTAACACACCTGTAGCAACACGAAGTGTCTGGTTTTCAATAACCATATCAATCTTTTCATATAATTTATTTAAGCGCTGTCCCGTATGTGCTGAAACATACATAATCTCTGCATATGGCATATAAGATAATACCTGTCGAACCTGCTTTTCGTACTCATACATTGTCTTATCATGTTTTTCAATGGCATCCCATTTATTGACAACAATGATGATGCCTTTTCCCCGTTCATGTGCGATTCCCGCAATTTTAGCGTCCTGCTCCGTCACTCCCTCTGTCGCATCAATGACAATCAGAACGACGTCCGCTCTCTCCACCGCCGTAACTGTACGGATAATACTGTATCTTTCCAGTTCCTCTTTAATTTTATTTTTTCGGCGAAGTCCCGCCGTATCAATAAATACATATTCTTTTCCGTTATAAGTGATTGGTGTATCGATGGCATCTCTTGTCGTTCCCGCAATATCGGACACAATCACACGATTATCTCCCTGAAGTTTATTGATAATAGATGATTTTCCTACATTCGGTTTACCGACAATGGCAATACGAGGTCTGTCATCTTCAGCCTCTTCCGCTGTTGTTTCCGGAAAATGTTTTACAACTTGATCAAGCATATCCCCTATGCCCAGACGTGAAGATGCGGAAATCGGAAATGGATCGCCAATTCCCAAATTATAAAATTCATATACGTCTGCCATAAACTTCTGAAAACTGTCCACCTTATTTACAACTAATACAACCGGTTTACCCGAGCGTCGAAGCATATCAGCCACTTTGGAGTCCGAATCCACAAGCCCCTGTTTTACATCTGTCAAAAAGATAATGACATCTGCCGTATCAATGGCAATCTGTGCCTGTTCACGCATCTGTGATAAAATAATATCTTTGCTGTCCGGCTCAATTCCTCCTGTATCAATTAACGTAAATTCTTTATCAAGCCAGTTCACTTCCGCATAAATACGGTCTCTCGTCACACCCGGCGTATCTTTTACAATCGAAATCATTTCTCCTGCCAACGCATTAAATAATGTGGATTTTCCAACATTAGGTCTTCCTACGATGGCTACTATCGGTTTACTCATACTTTTTCTCCTTCTATATATTATTTATAATTGCTTCTATTAAATCTTGTCCGCTTGATTTTACAATATCTATATCTACTTGTAAAGACTCTTTCAAGTCTGTCAATGTCACATCATCTAAAAGCACTTCTTCTCCGTCCCTGAGCATACTGCACGGCAACAGCAAAGTATCTCCTAAAGGCTGTCCTTTTAACTGTCCGATTAAGTCCTGCCCTGTAATCAATCCTGCAACCGTAATTTTCTCTCCAAAGAAATTATTGATAATCTTATATAAATGTACGGTGATATTTGGATATTTTGTCTGCAGTCTTTCAACCATTCTCTTCAAATACGGATACGCAAGCACTCCTGTAGCAAGAGAAATCTCTCTTCGTCTGTCGTCCCCCACAAGAGTGTCAAACTCTTCCTCAAACTCATTTTGCAGAAGTCTTAACATTCCTACTCCGTTTTCTAACTGCAGATAGCCGTCATATCTTTCTTCTTCCGGCACTTCTTCCTCAGCAAGAATATACCACTCATCACCCGCGTGAATGAAATGTGTTCCGTGTTCTTCATAAATTTTCTTCTGCCATTTATGAATGGTTTCCAGCACCTTTTTTGCATCTTCTTTCTCAAAAGATTCAAGCGGGTACAATCCTTCGCGATATTTTGTAAGACCTACGGGCACAACGGAAACACTCTGCAGATATGGAAGATATTTTGTCATGTCCCTTATACTTCGCTCCAACTCTTCCCCGTCATTTTCTCCTTTACAGAGTACAATCTGACCGTTCATCGTAATTCCGCCTTCATATAGAATATCCACTTTCTTCAGCGCTTCCCCCGCAAAACGATTGTGCAGCATTTTACAACGCAATTCAGGGTTTGTCGTGTGTATGGAAATATTAATCGGTTCAAGATGATATTTCACTATTCTTCTCACATCATCATCACTCATATTTGTCAGCGTAATATAATTTCCCTGCAGGAAAGACAAACGCGAGTCATCATCTTTAAAGTAAAGTGTGTCACGCATTCCCTTTGGCATCTGATCAATAAAACAAAACATACATTTATTTCTGCAGGAACGGTACTCGTCCATCAGTCCCTGCTCAAAACTAATGCCCAAGTCCTCTTCATAGTCTTTCTCAATCTCCAGTTCCCACTGTTCTCCGTCCGGTTTCTCTATCAATACGATTAATTCTTCATCATTCACCAAAAAATGATAATCAAATACATCTTCTATCTCATTGTCGTTGATGCTGATAAGTTTATCTCCCGCTTCTATTCCTAATTCCCATGCAATGCTTCCCTCTTCCACACTGCGAATGATATGTTCCTTTTTCATGTTTTACTCCTGTCATCAAACAAATCTTCTTTATCTTCTCTATCATACTAAATTTTTAAAGAAAATGCAATTTTTAACGCTGCCTTGTTGAATCCACTGTTCTTTTTTGCTAAAATATTTCTGAAAAAAAGAATCATATAGAAACGGAGGCCACTATGCCAAATTTAAAAGTTTTAGAACAGAGTTTACCGATAGCACCTCTTAAAATCGCAGCATTAGAAAGTTGCACGGATTTAGCAAAAAAGGTAAATGACTATATCGTACAGTTTCGTCATGCACCTGTCGTAGATTCCATCGATCCGACATTATTTGCAAATCATCAGACAGACAACTATCTTGCAAGTCTTTCCTGCCCTCGTTTCGGCTCCGGGGAAGCAAAAGGTATGTTCCACGAATCCATTCGCGGCTGCGATTTATTTGTTATGGTCGACGTATGTAACTATAGTTTAACTTACAGCGTGAACGGTCACTTAAATCATATGTCACCGGACGACCATTATCAGGATTTAAAACGTATTATTTCCGCAGCAACGGGAAAAGCACACCGCATCAACGTTATCATGCCTTTCTTATACGAAAGCCGTCAACACAAACGTACAAAACGTGAATCATTAGACTGTGCCTTCGCATTGGAAGAATTGACAAATATGGGTGTTTCTAACATTCTTACTTTTGACGCCCACGATCCTCGTGTGCAGAATGCCATTCCATTAAAGGGATTTGACAACTTCACTCCGCCATATCAGTTTATGAAAGCACTTTTCCGCTCAGTTCCTGATTTACAGGTGGATAAAGACCATTTAATGATTATCAGCCCTGATGAGGGAGCAATGCACCGTGCGGTATACTTCTCTAACGTACTCGGAGTAGATATGGGTATGTTCTACAAGAGACGCGACTACTCTACTGTTGTCAACGGTAAAAACCCTATCGTTGCCCACGAATTCCTCGGTGATGATATTCGCGGAAAAGACTTAATCATCATTGACGACATGATTTCTTCAGGAGAAAGTATGCTTGATGTTGCAAAACAGTTAAAAGCTCGCGGAGCAGGACGCGTATTTGTTTGTACAACATTTGGTTTATTCACGGAAGGTTTTGCAAAATTTGACGAATACTATGAAAAAGGTTATATTGACCGTGTCATTACAACAAATCTTACTTACCTTCCTAAAGAAGTTCACGAAAAACCTTATTTCGTAACTGCTGACATGAGTAAATTCCTTGCCTTAATTATCGATTCTTTGAATCATGATTTGACAATCGGTTCTGTCTTAAATCCAACAGACAGAATCCACCAGTTACTGGCAAAACATAAGCAGATTTAATGACTTAAAAATGGTGTGACCACTCAATTCGGTCACACCATTTTTTATTCTCTATTTACGGAACTGTGAATAACTTACTCCATTTTCCATTGTAACTCCTCTTGCTTCAGCCAACTCACTTACCGTAACTAACTGGTAACCCTTCTGAATCAGCATCGGAATTAATTGTACTGCCGCTTCAACAGATTGTTTATGGATATCATGCATAAGTACAATATCCCCGTCTTTTGCATTTTTCAACACATTATTAATTGTGCTTTGTACATTTCTTGTTTTCCAGTCAAGCGTGTCTATCGACCACATGATAATTGGCTGTCCCACAGTCGCTTTTACCGTATCATTTTTCTTACCATAAGGCGGTCTCACCAATGTTGTCGGGAATCCTCCGGTCGCTTTTGACACTGCATGTGCGGTCGTTGAAATTTCCTTGCGGATTTCCTCCGGCGTAAGTGTGGTAAGTGCCGTATGTGTTGTAGAATGATTTGCCAATTCACAGCCGATTTCCTGCATTTTCTTCACAGCATTCGGATATTTCTCTACCTTCGGAGCAAGCATAAAGAAAGTTGCCCGTGCATTGTTTGCTTTCAAGGCATCTAATATCTTCTCCGTATCCGGTCCGGGACCGTCGTCAAACGTAAGGGCAATCATCGGCTTATTAGAATCTATCGAATTTTCTTCTGAAATCAACTTTCCGTCCTTTGCAAATTCACATTTCTTCGTGCCAATCTGCTGCTTTCCCGTAACTGCCTTTCCATCTTTATCAAAATAGTATTTATCGTCCTTAATCTTCTGCCAGCCGACTGCCATACTTCCATCTTGTTTTAAGTAAATCTTTACGCCGTCTTTCTCTTTCCAACCGGTCTGCATAACACCTTTTTTGTCAAAATAATAAATTTGTCCATCTTTCTCCTGCCAGCCGGTCTGCTTCTTCCCGTCTGCTCCCATGTAATATGTTTTTCCTTTTGAAACTACAAATTCATTGGCTGCATATTGACCGTCATTTTTCTTGAATTTATCATTTTCCCATTGTCCGTATTTATTCTTTACAGTGACTTTTCCATCTTGCAAATCAATTCTGACTTTACCCAGCCAGTCTTTTGCCAGGGAATCTTCAATCTTCTCAGATAATTTTATCTTAATCGGAAACTCCCCGTCCACTTTACCGTCTGCACTGCAGGAAATCTGATAGTGATTTCCCTTATTAAAACTATCCAATAAATCCTGCACTGTATAACCTGTATCTTCATTCAGTACCAGTTTCATGTCCCCTTTACCGCTTGCCTTTGCCGTAATCTCAGGTACTTCTTCCTCCTGAACCATCTCCACAGATTCAGGTCTGAGTATAATCACTGCCTTCTCACTCTCTTCTGCGGCCGTTGACGTTTGCAACACTCCCATAACCACAAAACATAGTAACAGACATATAACCACTTTCCATATATGGTTGTCTTTTTTGAATTTTTCCCTTATCATTCGTAATCTCCCCTATGCTGTTTTAATCTTATTTTTTATTATAGACTATCCCCAATCCCTATGCAACAAAACAACATTTAAGTTTTCTTTAAATTTGTTAACTTTTTTGTAACTATTCAGCCATGCAAAAAATATATAAGTGGCGATAGACACATTGACTGCTCAGCAGGACTATAATTAATTTTCTCTGCCTGCTAAACGACAATAAAGGCGAAACTCTTACGAGTTTCGCCTTTATATCTGCTTTGCTTAATCTTCTAGTTTTCTGTCCCCGGCTTTTCAACCTGGCTAATTGCTGCTTTCTGCATTGGAATACGGCAATTCTTATTATTACCAAATTCTACAACAACATCATCTTCCTGAACATCAATAACTACTCCGTAGAAACCGCTTGTTGTTAAAACAGTATCCCCTACCTCTAATTCCGACAACATCAGTTTAATTCTTTTCTGTTCTTTCTTCTGAGGACGCATAAGTAAAAACCAAAATCCTCCTAAAATTACTGCATAAACAATAATGATACTTAACATTATCTTTTCCTCCTAAATTTTGCGATATTACCAATATACACAATTATAGGATATACATCAAGGCTTTTCCATAAATTTCATAAAAACTTTATATCTGCTTTCCCGACATACTATCCAGTTTTTGCTTCTTATATTCTTTGTATCTTCCTTCTTCGATTGCTTCTCTGATTTCTTCCATCATTGTATTATAGAAATACAAATTGTGAAGAACACATAAACGCATTCCCAACATCTCTTTCGCTTTTAACAGATGTCTTATATATGCCCGGCTGTATTTTCTGCAGGCAGGACACTGACAGCCTTCTTCTATCGGCCTGTCGTCCAATTCATATTTTGCATTAAACAGATTTAATTTTCCATGATTTGTATAAACATGACCATGTCTTCCGTTTCTGCTTGGATAAACGCAGTCAAAGAAATCCACTCCCCTGTCGACCGCTTCCAGAATGTTTGCAGGTGTTCCCACTCCCATTAAATACGTCGGTTTATTTTCAGGTAAATGAGGGACTGTCGCATCAAGAATACGATACATATCTTCATGGGATTCTCCTACTGCCAGACCACCCAATGCGTATCCGTCCAAATCTAACTCAGAAATACGTTTCGCATGCTCAATTCTTATATCCTCGTAAATTGCTCCCTGATTGATTCCAAACAATAACTGATGCTTATTAATTGTATCAGGCAATTGATTTAAACGATTCATCTCCGCTTTACATCGTTCCAGCCATCTCGTCGTTCTCGCTACCGAATTTTCAATATACTGTCTGCTTGCGACACTTGAAGGACACTCATCAAACGCCATCGCAATTGTAGATGCAAGATTTGACTGAATCTGCATACTCTCTTCCGGTCCCATGAAAATTTTCTTTCCATCAATATGTGATTGAAAATAAACTCCCTCTTCTTTAATCTTTCTCAATCCCGACAAAGAGAACACTTGGAATCCACCTGAGTCTGTTAAAATTGGTTTGTCCCACACCATAAATTTGTGAAGCCCGCCCAGTTTTTTTACAACCTCATCACCCGGACGTACGTGAAGATGATATGTGTTTGATAATTCCACCTGTGTTTTTATTCCCTGTAAATCTTCCGTGGACACTGCGCCTTTGATGGCAGCAGCCGTCCCTACATTCATAAATACAGGCGTTTCAATTGTGCCATGCACCGTTTCCAGTCTTCCTCTTTTAGCAAGACCGTCTTTCTTAATAATTTTATACATATATTTCTATCCTTTTCTTTTAATAGTGACAGATAACCGGAGTTCCTGCTTTTAGATATCCGAATAACTGCTGCGCTTTATCATAAGGCATGTTGACACAGCCGTGTGAACCATGTGTCAAATATCTGTTTCCTCCAAACGAACTCTGCCATGTTGCATCGTGGAAACCGATTCCTCCGTTAAACGGCATCCAAAAATCTACCGGTGTTTCATATTCCCTCTTACCGTTTGGCAAAATTTTACCTCGCAGCACTGCACCCTTCTGTGTGTAAGTAACTGTGTATGTTCCCTGAGGAGTCGCATGTCCGGTACTTGGCTTTCCTGTTACAATCGGACTTTCCATCATCAGTTTACCGTTTTGGAAGAACCACATATGTTGTGTTGTCAAATCAACTTCGGCATATGTATTTCCGAAATCATTGCCTTCATGTGATACCGCTTTTCTTTTATATTCCGGTTCACGTTTTACGGAGTTACCTGCAAGAATATCCTCCGTTAATTTCTTATATTCTCCATCTTGATTAATTTTCCAGCCATAAACTCCATTTTTCACTTCCACAGTCTTTCCTGTAGCAGTTACAAAAGAACGCGGTTTTCCCGAAGTGTCATATTTGCTTGCAAGTTTCTTAATGTATGCCTTCACTTCTTTTTCTTTGAAACTTACATTCATATTTTCATCGACTGAAAGCCAGTCTGAAATACTTCCTTTATCCACTTTCTCTGTAAACGGTTTAAAATCATAAGTAATCTCAGCCGTCAGACATTTGTTTAACGCGTCCTTTGCTGAAACAACTTCTTTTGAGTCAGAGACATATTTCGGCTCATAGTATGCCTTGCTTTTCTTCATATCCACTTCTTCATTCAAGCCGTCCAAATGTTCCTCGATTACTTTTGTAAGATTTTCTACATTGACTTCATTTCCATAAACTTCTTTCTGGATAGTAAATTCAGTTCCATCAAATACAGGTGTAGCCGAAACTGATTTTACCGGGTTTTGGTTTTTTACACTCTCTAACTGACTGATTTGTGCGCTTAATTTCTGTTTATCATAAGTGACACCAATCTCAATCTCTCTTATATCTTTCTTAAAAAGCGATTTTGGCCATAAAAACGGATTTTGAGATTTTAACACTTTCTGAAGTTCATTTCCCGGATTATATTTCAGGTCGATTTCTTTTCCCTGAATCTTCTCGGTCTGTCCATCACTTCTTTTTAATGTCAATTCATAATCACTTATCTGTTTTTCAATGGATTTTTCCACATGTGCAACACTCTTGCCACCAAATTTATTTTCATTTATCGTTGTTCCAAAATAAAAATGGCTGTTAAAATAAAATGCAAATCCCAAATAGACAACAAGCAAAACGCCTGCCAAAGATAGGGAAGCAATTATCCATTTCTTTCCCGATTTAGATTTTTCTTTTTCCCTTTTTCTCTTCTTTGGACGATAATTGGGGTTCTTCTCGTCCTCATCATACAGAAAAACTAACTCTCCCTCATTTGTTTCCTGCTTTTTTTCTTCTTTACTGACAAATCCGGATAAGTCTTCTGTTTCCAAAGCCTCCAGTTCCGCAAGCAGTTCCTTTTGTCTTGTATCGTTTTGAGATGATACATTTTTCTTGTCTTTACTCATATCACTCATTGAATACTTCTCCCTTTTATCTTTTTTAAGCAAATCAATAGCCAAAGCCAATATTTACCAAAAGTATTGCTTTGACTATCGTGTCTATTATAATACGTTGCCCGGTAAATGTATATAGAAAACTTTAAAAATTAATAATTGCGTGATATTTAACCTTATTCTATAATAGTTATGTAATAATTGTACAAAGGAGGTACACTATGGCCGGATCAACATATGGAAATATTTTTCAGGTAACGACATGGGGCGAATCACATGGCAAAGGAATCGGTGTTGTCATTGACGGCTGTCCTGCCGGACTTTCCCTATGCGAAGAAGATATTCAGAAATATTTAGACCGAAGAAAACCGGGACAAAATAAATACACAACAAAACGAAATGAAAGCGATACCGTAGAAATTTTATCAGGTGTCTTTGAAGGAAAAACAACGGGAACTCCCATTTCCCTTCTTGTTCGCAACGAGGACCAACGCTCAAAAGATTATGGAAACATTGCTTCCTGCTACCGTCCGGGACATGCCGACTATACATTTGATGTAAAATACGGCTTCAGAGATTACAGAGGCGGAGGACGTTCTTCAGGTCGGGAAACAATCGGAAGAGTTGCCGGCGGTGCCGTCGCTTTAAAACTTTTGAGTGAATTAGGAATTACCGTTTCCGCCTATCCAAAAGCTATCGGGCCTTATGAAATTCCTTCCTCTGCATATCGTTTTTCAGAAATGGAGGAAAATGTTCTCTGCATGCCCAATCTTGCATATGCGGAAAAAGCGTCGGAATTTTTAAATCAGTGTATGGAAAACTGCGATTCTGCGGGAGGAGTAATCGAATGTCAGGTGAAAAACCTTCCTGCCGGAATCGGTGAACCCGTATTCCACAAATTAGACGCCTGTCTTGCACAGGCAATGTTTTCTATCGGCGCAGTAAAAGGTTTTGAAATTGGAGACGGTTTCTGTGCTGCCACATCTTGCGGAAGTGAAAACAACGATGCTTTTTATACAGAAAATGGAAAAATATACAAAAAAACAAATCATGCCGGTGGAATTTTAGGAGGCATAAGCGACGGAAACGATATTATTTTCCGCACAGCCTTCAAACCTACCCCTTCCATCGCAAAACAACAAAACACAGTTACCTCTTCGGGTGAAAATACTGTTCTATCCATTCACGGAAGACACGACCCGATTATAGTTCCCCGCGCGATTGTCGTTGTGGAAACCATGACTGCACTGACTCTCATTGACTTACTTCTTGCAAACATGTCTTCCCGTCTGGAAAACATAACCCGTTTCTACGACCGTTAAAATATTATAAAAAAGTGCTTCGACAAAAACTTCTGTTTGAAGCACTTTTTTTATTGATTTTTTTACATTTTTCTGTATAATAATATTTGTGCGTTTTGTTAAGAAATACTAAACTTTTTGTTTAGTAAAGTCAATATTCATCAGACAGAAAGGAGATTTATGCAAATTGGTCAGAAATTAAAAGGATTACGTATTGCAAAAAATTTACCTCAGGAAGAACTCGCCGACCGCGCGGAACTTTCAAAGGGATTTATTTCCCAGTTGGAAAGGGATTTAACTTCCCCTTCTATCTCTACTTTGGTCGATATTCTTCAATGTCTCGGAACCAGTTTGAAAGACTTTTTTCAGGAGGAATCTGATGAACAGATTGTGTTTGGGAATGAAGACTATTTTGAAAAAGTAGATACAGAATTAAAAAATACAGTTGAATGGATTATTCCAAATGCGCAAAAAAATATGATGGAACCGATTCGACTCACATTACAACCCGGTGGTTCTACTTATCCCGACCTTCCACATGAAGGAGAAGAATTTGGCTACGTCCTTCAGGGAAGCATACAAATTCATGTAGGGAAAAAAGTATACCACGCAAAAAAGGGGGAGGCCTTCTATTTCACTCCCCATTCAGAGCATTATATTAAAGCAAACCGCTCAACCGGTGCGAAACTTATCTGGGTAAGTACACCACCGAATTTTTAATACTTACTACTAAGGAGGCTGTCATGGCAAAGAAACTAATTGATATGATAAACATTTCCAAATCCTATGGAGATAATCTTGTTTTAGATGAATTAAACTTATATATAAAAGAAAATGAATTTTTGACTTTACTTGGTCCAAGCGGCTGTGGGAAGACAACTCTTCTTCGCATTCTCGGCGGTTTTGAAACTGCAAATGAAGGTAAAATCATTTTCGAGGGCAATGATATTACAAATCTTGCTCCAAACAAACGTCAGTTAAACACTGTTTTCCAGAAATATGCTTTGTTCTCACACATGAGCATTGCTGAAAATATTGCATTTGGACTGAAAATCAAAGGAAAGTCAAAAGCATATATTAACGACAAAATCAAATATGCCTTAAAACTCGTAAACTTAGACGGATATGAAAATCGTACACCCGACTCATTAAGCGGCGGTCAGCAACAGCGTATTGCCATTGCCCGTGCCATCGTAAATGAACCGAAAGTGCTTCTTCTCGATGAGCCTCTCGGCGCTTTGGACTTAAAACTCCGTCAGGATATGCAGTACGAATTAATCCGTTTAAAAAATGAATTGGGAATTACTTTCGTCTATGTTACACATGATCAGGAAGAAGCCCTAACCATGTCGGATACAATCGTTGTCATGAATCAGGGGTATATCCAACAGATTGGTACTCCGGAAGACATTTACAATGAGCCTGAAAACGCTTTTGTCGCAGACTTTATCGGTGACAGCAACATTCTTCCCGCTACTATGGTGGAAGATAAACTTGTAAAAATTCTCGGTGTAAACTTCCCTTGCGTAGACACGGGCTTTGGGCGAAACAAACCTGTTGATGCGGTAATACGGCCTGAAGATATTGACCTTGTAAAAGTTGATGAAGGAATTATGCAGGGTGTCGTTACCCATCTGATTTTTAAAGGCGTGCATTATGAAATGGAAGTAACTGCCAACAATTATAAGTGGCTTGTTCATAGTACGGATATGTTTCCGGTCGGAACGGAAGTCGGTATTAAAGTAGATCCGTTTGATATTCAGATTATGAAAAAACCGGAATCGGAAGATGAGGAGGCTGTTATCGTTGAAGAATAGAAAAAAACTATTAGCAGGACCATATCTTTTCTGGTCAGTTTCCTTTATCATCATTCCTCTTTTTATGATTTTATATTACGGGCTGACAAACAGTAAAAATGAATTTACTTTATCAAACCTTGCTAAGATTACAACACCGGAAAATTTAAAAGCACTCGGGCTTGCCCTTCTGCTCTCCTTAATCAGCACAGTTATCTGTCTTATATTAGCATACCCGCTGGCAATGATACTCGCCTCAAAAAGTATGAACCAGACAAGTTTTGTTGTATTGATTTTTATCCTGCCAATGTGGATGAACTTTTTGCTCCGCACACTTGCATGGCAGACACTTTTGGAAAAGAACGGAGTTATTAACAGTATTCTATCCTTCTTCCACTTACCTACCCAATCCATTATCAATACGCCGTCCGCCATTATACTCGGTATGGTATACAACTTCCTGCCGTTTATGGTGCTGCCTATCTATAATGTGATTGTAAAAATTGACAAAGACGTTATCTCTGCTGCCAAAGACTTAGGAGCAAACAATATACAGACATTTACAAAAATTATTTTTCCACTGACTACACCCGGAATCATCAGTGGAATTACCATGGTATTCGTTCCTGCCCTGACTACTTTCGTTATTTCCGACTTGCTCGGAGGAAGTAAAATTCTTCTTATCGGAAATGTTATTGAGCAGGAATTCAAACAGAGCAGCAACTGGAATGTAGGTTCAGGACTCTCACTGGTTTTAATGATATTTATTATTGCCAGTATGGCATTGATTGCAAAATACGATAAAGATGGAGAGGGGACAGCATTTTAATGAAAAAGACATTACAAAATATTTATTTATCACTTATCATTTTTTTACTATATGCTCCGATTGTTACACTTGCCGTACTTTCTTTTAATAATTCAAAGACACGCGCAAAATGGGGTGGATTTACGGGAAAATGGTACGTTTCCCTTTTTCAAAACGAACAGATTATGAATGCTCTGTATACAACTTTACTTATCGCACTTTTGTCCGCTTTCATCGCAACGCTCATCGGTACCGCTGCCGCTATCGGCATTCAAAGTATGAAACGGAAATCGCGGACACTTATGATGGGAATCACAAACATTCCCATGCTAAATGCAGATATCGTTACTGGAATTTCTTTAATGCTTCTTTTCATCGCAATGGGAACGGCATTAAAATTCATGGGAATCCAGTTTTCACTCGGATTTGCAACTGTTTTAATCGCACATATCACATTCAACATTCCTTATGTTATTTTAAGTGTTATGCCCAAATTAAAGCAGACGAAACGAAGTACTTATGAGGCCGCGTTGGACTTAGGTGCATCTCCGGTTTACGCTTTCTTTAAAGTTGTATTTCCTGATATTTTACCGGGTGTATTTTCAGGATTTTTACTGGCATTCACTATGTCGCTAGATGACTTTGTTATCACTCACTTTACAAAAGGACCGGGAGTAGATACACTCTCCACTAAAATTTACAGTGAAGTGCGTAAAGGAATTAAACCGGAAATGTATGCGCTTTCCACTCTTCTTTTTGTGTCCGTATTGATTTTGTTAATCTTGATTAACATTTCTCCGGCTAAAAAAGATGGTGAAGCAAAGGCAAAAGAAATGAAAAAATCTACGCGGGTTTCACGTTTCGTCTTCCGCCGTGTCATTCCTGTCGCTATGGCCCTTGTCGTTGTCGCAGGAGGTATCTTCTACAGTTCAAAAGAAGATTTAAGCGGTGATAATCAGGTAATCGTTTATAACTGGGGAGAGTATCTCGATCCCGAAGTCATTACCATGTTCGAGGAAGAAACAGGAATCAATGTTGTCTACGAGGAATTTGAAACAAACGAAATTATGTATCCGAAAATTCAGTCAGGCGCTATCGCTTACGATGTTGTCTGTCCTTCTGATTACATGATTCAGCGTATGATTGAAAACGATCTGCTTGCCGAATTAAATTTTGATAACATTCCAAATATCAAAAACATCGGATCGCAGTATATGGAACAGTCCAAACAGTTTGATGCCGAGAACAAATATTCCGTTCCATATTGCTGGGGAACTGTAGGTATCCTCTACAACAAAAAAATGGTTGACGAACCAATTGACAGTTGGTCTGTGTTGTGGGATAAGAAATATAAAGATAACATCTTGATGCAGGACAGCGTCCGCGATGCTTTTGCCGTAGCATTAAAATATCTCGGCTACTCACTCAACTCTACTGATTTGGACGAACTTCAGGAGGCTAAGGAATTGCTCATCAAGCAGAAACCTCTTGTGCATGCATATGTCATCGACCAGGTTAGAGATAAAATGATTGGAAACGAGGCGGCAATCGGTGTCATCTACTCCGGAGAGGCAATTTATACACAACTCGAAAATCCGGACTTAGAGTATGTTATCCCAAAAGAAGGATCAAATGTATGGATTGACTCATGGGTCATTCCGAAAAACGCAAAACATAAAGAAAACGGCGAGAAATTTATCAACTTCCTCTGCCGTCCTGATATTGCAAAGATGAACTTCGATTATATCACCTACTCTACTCCAAATACAGAAGGACGAAAACTGATTGAAGATCCGGCAATACGAAACAGTACAATTGCTTTCCCTGACGCCAAAGAATTAGAGCGCTGTGAGACATTTAAGTTCTTAGGGGATAAAAATGACGCCATTTACAATGAATTATGGCGTGAAATTAAATCAAATTAATTCTGAAGAGAGGTATTTATGAGACGAGTATTTACTTATAGGATACCGGAGGAATTTGAAAATGACACTCTGCTTTCTTTCCTGAAAGCAGAGTGTTATTCTTCTCCGATTATCACACATTTAAAACGAACTGAGAAAGGATTACTGTTAAACGGAAACTGGGCAAGAGTACGGGATATTCTTCACAAAAATGATATACTCACCGTAACTTTATTAGAGACAACTTCCTCTGACAACATCGTTCCGGTTTCTCTTCCCCTCGATATCGTCTATGAAGATGAAGATTTAATGGTAATAAATAAGCCCGCAAATATGCCTATCCACCCTTCCCAAAATAATTATGATAACACTCTGGCAAATGCCGTAGCATACTACTATGCCCAAAAAGAAGTCCCTTTTGTCTACCGCTGTATCAATCGTCTGGACAGGGACACAACCGGTCTTCTTATTCTGGCAAAGCATATGTACAGCGCTTCTCTCCTATCCGATATGGTAAAAAACCGTCTGATTCATCGGGAGTATATAGCCATTGCCGACGGATATGTGGACGATGCCGGAATAATAGATGCCCCTATTGCCCGCACAAAAGACTCCACGATAGAAAGAGAAGTAAATTTCTCTGAGGGAGATTTTGCCCGGACACATTACAAATGTTTGCAAAGAAAAAATGGGTATTCCCTCGTTTCCTTAAAATTAGAAACAGGGCGTACCCATCAAATCCGTGTTCATATGAAATATATCGGTCATGCACTTTTAGGGGATTTCTTATATAATCCCGATTATACTTTTATCGGACGGCAGGCGCTTCACTCTCACCGCCTGACTTTCATGCACCCGATTACCAAACAGCATCTTACATTCACTGCTCCTCTTCCTTATGACATGGCAAAACTATTTGACTAAACCCGAAAACAGCCGCCACCGATAAACTCTCTCAAAAGGGAGTTTTTCGGTACGTTTTCCGCACTGATTCCAACGAAATAGTCTAAGAATTTCAACAATCGTTTTGCCTCCACATATTCATCACAATCTTTGTCAATTCCAAATAAAATCGGTTCCGCATATTGTTTCAGCACCGCCAGTTCATAGATTAAAGCAGAGCTAAACATAGCGTCTGCCTCCTCCTGAAACGGAAAAATATTTCTCTCTTCACCTCTTCTTACCGAGTGCCACATGGCAATCGTATTCTGTGCCGACGTTCCTCTCGTTCTGGCATCTCTAACCATACGTCTTAACAGTCTTCCGTCTGTCGTCGGTATACGATTATGCTCATCAATATTTAACTGTGTCAATGCACTGATATAAATTTTAAATTTATTTTCTGATGACAGTTTATAGGTAAGGGCATCGTTCAGGCAATGGATTCCTTCTATAACAAGTATATCCTGTTTTCCCATTTTAGTCGGAGGTGCATTATATTCCCTTTTTCCCGTTTTGAAATTAAACGTAGGAAGTTGCACTTCCTTCCCTTCCAGCAATTCCGTCAACTGATGATTAAACAGTTCTCTGTCAATCGCTTCCAGACATTCAAAATCATAATCCCCATTTTCATCTCTCGGCGTGAACTCACGATTTACAAAATAATTATCCACTGCAATCGGGTGTGGTTTTAACCCCAATGCCTGCAGTTGAATGGACAGGCGATGCGAAAACGTTGTTTTCCCAGACGAGGACGGCCCTGCAATCAAAACAAACTTAACACTTGGTCTCTGTACTATCTGCATTGCCAGTTCCGCAATCTTTCTCTCCTGATATGCCTCCTGCACAAGTATAACTTCTTCCATTCCCTGACGAGTTATCTGCTCATTCAAATCCGCCACCGTCTCAATATGCATCATGTCTCCCCATTGGGTAGACTCTTTTAAAATCTGAAACAGTTTCTTCTGTGGCTCAAAGGGCGGAACCGCTTTCGGCTCGTCCTTTGTCGGCATTTGCAGTACAAATCCGTCATCATAGCGATATAAGGCAAAATATTTCAGATATGATGCATCTGGAACCATATATCCGTAATAATAATCAGCCATATTTTCCATTTCATATAAATTTACCGCTGAAACTCTTCGATATCGGAACAGTCTCTCCTTATCATACATTCCCTGCTCTTTAAAGAGAGACATGGCATCATCAATGTGAACCGTTTTCTTTACAATTGGAGTTTTTTCCTCCGCCATTTCTTCCATGCGCTTTTCTACCTGACGCAAAAATGTATCGGTAATCTCAAAATCTCCATCTGCCGTACAATAATATCCTTTACTCACCGAGTACTGTACCCGTATTTTTTTCACATTTTCTTTGCCCGTTACGTCCTCAATGGCTTTTACCATCAAAAGACACATACTTCTTCTGTATGTTTCATTTCCAATCTTTGTATCCGTTGTAATAAATTCTAACTTACAGTCATGCTTACATTGTTTTGGCAACTCCTGTAACTTTCCGTCAACAAGCACGAGAACTATATCATTTTCATACTCTCCCTGATAGTCCTCGGCAATCTTTTTATATGTTGTTCCTTCCTCATAAAGTTTTATCTCGTTCCCTATCTGTATTCTGCACATTTTTCTGTCCATACTACTCCCTCTTTTCTATATGATTTAGAAACTGTTTTTAATATACCTGAAACGGAAAAACTATCTCTGCCTGTTTTACCACAAGTTCAGAAAAATCCTTTTCCAGCGTTTCCGCTACATCTTTTATAAAAATATGCTCCAAGCCATAATGCCCTGCATCAATGATTGTAAGCCCCTGCTCTACCGCATCTATTCCTTCGTGATGACCTATATCTCCCGTAATAAGTACATCAGCCCCTTTGTCAATGGCAAGAGAGATAACACTTTTCCCTGAACCGGCACAAACCGCTATTTTTCTGACAGTTTTCTCTTCCGCTCCGAATACCTGAACGGCATTTAAGCCGAATTTCTTTTTTACCAATTCACTGCACTGCCTCAAAGTCATCTCATTTTCATATATGCCGATTTTGCCGATACCTTTGTCCTCCTCTGTCGAAGTTTTATCCAGAACCTCCTGACAGTCGATTCCCAAAATATCTGCTGACAAATCTGCCATGCGAAGCACATCATAGTTTGTATGCATGGCATAATAGGAAATATCGTTTTGCAGCAGTTTTACCACTCTGCGGCCGATAAAATCCATATCCGTAACTGTGCGAAGCGGCGAAAAAATCAATGGGTGATGCGTGATAATCATGTCAGCCTTTTCCTCTATCGCCCTGTCAATGATTTCTTCCGTCAAATCTAAGGCAACATAAACATTCTTCACCTCTTTCTGCTTCCTTCCCACAAGAAGTCCTACATTGTCCCATGTAAGCGCCGCATTACTCGGATACAACTCTTCCAGTTTTTCTATAATCTCCTTACACAGCATATGCTCTTCCTTCCTTAAAAACTACTCAAAGTTTTTTGTAATCTGTCTGTCTCTTCTTCAATTTCCTCAATTCTTTTCGCTACCTGTCCACCTTTTGTCTGATGCAGTTTTTCAAGGATTTCCTTCTTTATATCAATTTCTTTTTCTAAAAACTTCTTTAATATAGGGTTCTTTTCTTTCAAAAGGCATTTCCCGTAGCACAGTTCTTCCTGTGTATACTCTTCTATCGTTCCTTCTGTCACCCGCATCATCGGATAGAATTTTCCTTCATCGATAACCATGTTTTCTTCCACAATACAATATCCGTTCTCATTCAGATACTGTCTTACTTTACTGATTTCCGACTGTGGCTGCAAAATCCATTCTTTTACATATTTCTTATGCAAAGTCCCCTCTTCCATAATCTTCACGACAAGGCCTCCGCCCATTCCGGCAATAACGACACTGTCCGCCTCACCCAAATGGAGTTGTTTCAATCCGTCAGATAACCTCGTTTCTATTTTGTTTTCCAGATTGTGAGAAGAGATATTTTCTTCCGCCTTCTTAAGAGGTCCTCTGTTAATATCCATCGCTATTGCAGAGGGATTTTTGTCATGCTCTACCAAATAAATCGGTATATACGCATGATCTGTCCCTACATCTGCAACTTTAGTCCCTTCCGTGACCATATCCGCAACCGCCTGTAGTCTTACTGATAATTCCATAGCGACTCCTAATCTAAGTAATCTCTCAATTTACGGCTTCTGCTAGGGTGACGAAGTTTTCTTAACGCTTTTGCCTCAATCTGACGAATTCTTTCTCTTGTGACGTCAAATTCTTTTCCTACTTCTTCCAAAGTTCTCGCTCTTCCGTCATTCATTCCGAAACGAAGGCGCAATACTTTCTGCTCTCTGTCTGTCAATGTATTTAAAACTTCTCCCAATTGTTCTTTCAACAGTGTGGCAGCGGCCGCCTCAGCAGGTACAGGAACATTATCATCTTGAATGAAATCTCCTAAATGACTATCTTCCTCCTCGCCAATCGGTGTTTCCAAGGATACAGGTTCCTGCGAAATTTTTAAAATTTCTCTTACCCTTTCTACCGGCATATCTAATTCTTCCGCAATCTCTTCCGGTGACGGTTCTCTTCCCAATTCCTGAAGCAACTGTCTTGATACACGAATCAATTTGTTAATTGTTTCCACCATGTGAACCGGAATACGGATTGTTCTCGCCTGATCTGCGATTGCTCTTGTAATCGCCTGACGAATCCACCATGTCGCATATGTGCTGAATTTAAAGCCCTTTTCATAATCAAATTTTTCCACCGCTTTAATCAGACCTAAATTTCCTTCCTGAATCAAATCAAGGAAAAGCATTCCTCTTCCCACATAACGCTTTGCAATGCTGACAACAAGACGAAGGTTTGCCTCTGCAAGACGTTTCTTAGCGTCTTCATCGCCTTCCGCCATACGTTTTGCCAGTTCAATCTCCTCTTCTGCGCTTAACAGAGGGACTTTACCAATCTCCTTTAAATACATACGGACAGGATCTTCAATACTGATACCGTCCGGCACAGACAAGTCTATTTTCTCCACGTCCACTTCATCTTCTTCCGTGATAACAACCTCTAAATCGTCATCATCATCTACATCGCCATTGATGCGGAGAACGTCAATATTTTGCCCTTCCAAATATTCAAACACTTTTTCCATCTGCTCCGGCTCCAACTCCATGTCCGCAAAAATTTCATTGATTTCCTGTATTTCCAAAATATTTTTCTTCTTTTTCCCAAGCGCCAATAATTCCTTTAGTTTTTCTTCAAATTTTACTATATTTTCTTCCATATCGTATCAATCCTCTCATTTGCTTTTATTTTATCCTTAATCAATGGAAATATGCAGTCTCTGCAAGTCCTGTAGTTCCCGCTTTGCGTCCATCAGTTTTTGCAGTCCGACAATATCCGTTGGATCTAACATCTTTGTAGCATATTCTATGCTGTTATTCTTCACTCGGATAATTGTCTCCTTTAACGCTTTTTCCTGCTCCTGCTTTGTTGTCAGTTCTTTAATTTTTGTATGGAACAGTGAAGCGACTTCCCTATGTTCTTCCTCGTCTGTAAAATGATTCATAATCTTTGCCGGGTTTACTTCTCCGTCCTCATACTGTTCATACAAAATGTCTGCAACGGTTGTATATAGTTTCTCCGTAAAATCTTTTGGAGAAATATATTTTTTTATCTGCCCGAAGATTTTCTCATCTTCCAGCAGCCATGTCAACAATATTTTTTGTGATTGCAAGTTACCGTCTTCCCGAATTTTATCTTTTCCAACAGCCTGTTTTGGCTTTACTGCCGGAGTCGCAAGCCCTGACTGTACTGCCATTTTTGTCACAAGTTTTCTCAAGTTATCGTAGCCGATATGATATGCCTGTGCCACCGCTTCGATATAATTCTCTCTCTCAATTTCCTCTTCAAAATTACAAAGCCTTCTTGCAACTTCATGATGAAATTCCGTTTTCCCTTCCGGAGAATTCATATCGAACTCTTTCTCCAGCATTTCCAAACCAAACATAAATCCGTTTCTCGCTTTTGAAATTCTCTCTTCAAAAGCCTCTGCTCCAAGATTTTTAATAAACTCATCGGGATCTTTGTAAGGATCCATACGGATAACTTTTGCGGTAATTCCCGCATCTTTTAAAATAGGAATTGCCCGAAGCGCCGCTCTCGTTCCCGCTTCATCGCTGTCATAAGTAAGATACACTTCATTTACATAACGTTTCAGCAGGGAAGCATGTCCCACTGTGAGCGCCGTTCCCAGTGATGCAACCGCATTCGTAAATCCTGCCTGATGCAGTGCTATCACGTCCATATATCCCTCACAAATAAGGAAATACGGCTTTCTTGATGTTCTTGCCCGGTTCAGTCCGTATAAATTGCGGCTCTTGTCAAAAACAATCGTCTCCGGTGAATTCAGATATTTCGGTTTTGCATCTCCCATAACCCGTCCGCCAAAACCAATTACCCTGTTATTCACGTCCATAATCGGAAACATAACTCTGTTCCAAAATTTATCATATGCGCCTTTTCGTTCGTCAGCGCTGATCAGTCCGGCTTTCAAAAGCAGTTCGTCACCATATCCCTTCATCTTCAGGTATCTGTACAAATCGTCACTGTATTTGTTAGCATACCCTAGTCCAAAAGCCACGATCGTCTCCTCACTCAGCCCTCTGTTTTTCAAATAAGCGTACGCAGTCTTTCCACCCTCCGCTTTCAGTTGTGCGTAAAAGTACTTCGCCGCCAGTTTATTTATCTCTAAAATAGTCAGTTTTAAATCTGCTTTTTCCTTCGCCTCTTTTGAATATTCCACCTCGGGCAAATCAATTCCCGCCCTCTCGGCAAGAAATTTCAATGCCTCCACAAATGAATAATTCTCATATTCCATAATGAAAGTAAACACGTTCCCGCCTGCCCCACAGCCAAAACAGTAATACATCTGTTTCTCTCTGCTGACTGAAAATGACGGAGACTTCTCATTATGAAACGGACAAAGTCCAAAGTAGGAACTTCCTTTTTTCTGAAGTTTTACATATCCGGAGATGACATCTACAATATCATTCCTCATTCTCACTTCCTCTACTAATTCTTCCGAATAATACATGGAATACCTCCTGTATATAAAAGTCTTTATGATTTATGCTCCCATATTTATATATTCGACAAAAGTTTCTTATTTCCTTTTAATTTTTCCACGATTCCGGAATAAAAAATTCCTGAAATTTCTTTACCGCATATGCGTCAGTCATTCCCGCAATAAAATCACACACGTTCTGTTCTTTTGTACTCTTTCCCTCATCAATTCTCTGTAAATATTTCTCCGGAAGTTTATCCATATGGCAAATATAATACCCATACAGATTTTTAATCATTTCTACCGCTTTGCTTTCCTCACTTTTTGCTGCCGGATTAAAATATACATGCTCAAACATAAATTTTCTCAACCCTGCCGTCGCTTTTTCTATATCCTCCGACATTTTAATGTAAGGTTTATCCATACTGTTGATAATTACATTATGTATCATTGTATTGAGGCGCATTCGTGTTGTCTCACCAAGTATTTCCCGATATTCTTCCGGAATATCCTCCGGTTTCAGAACCCCTCCCCGAATGGCATCATCAATGTCATGATTGATATATGCTATCTTATCGGAGAGTCTTACGATTTCTCCTTCCAGTGTGGACGGCCTGCCGCTTGTTTTGTGATTTAAAATACCGTCCCGCACTTCCCATGTCAGATTTAATCCCTGTCCCTGCTTTTCAAGGCATTCCACAACACGTACACTTTGTTCGTTATGTTTAAATCCATGCGGACACACTTCATTTAATGCTCTCTCCCCGGCGTGTCCGAAAGGCGTATGTCCCAAATCATGCCCTAAAGCAATAGCCTCAACCAAATCTTCATTCAGCCGCAGGGCTTTTGCAATCGTTCTGGCATTTTGGGAAACTTCCAGTGTATGTGTCAGCCTTGTCCGATAATGATCGCCTTTGGGCAACAGAAATACCTGTGTTTTCTGCTTCAGCCTGCGAAACGCCTTACAATGCAAAATTCTGTCTCTGTCCCGCTGAAACACCGGACGCACGTCACACTGTTCCTCTTCTCTTTCTCTTCCTTTTGACCGGCTGCTCAACGTGGCAAAAGGACTTAAATATTCTAATTCTCTTAATTCTAACTGCTCCCGTATCGTCATAAACCGTCCCTCAACTTCCTGTAGAAACAATTTTCAGTGTCTTATTATATAATATTCTGTACTTTACTCTCATTTCCTTTTTTTCGTCAAATTTTTTGACTAACTTTTTATATTTGGCTGCATATAATAAATTATAATGATAGTTTTAGGAGGTCTTTATGACAGAACGGGAATCCTACACAATAAAATCCATTGAACTTCACTTATTTTTAGGCCGGATAATTCTAAAGCAAATTTCTGCTTTATCTCCTGCGGAAGATTATAATGCACTGTCTTCTTTTGAAAAAAAATATAAAACACTCTTATCTAAAACTGCGCAGGCCGGAAACTGCCTGTTTTCCTCTGAAATTTCTTTGGATTGTTCTCAGGAAATAAAATACATAAACCAAGACGTTCTTCTTTTGCTGCAAAAACTAATCTGTGTTTTGGAAAACGTATCCCTTCCCGTATTGGAATGGGAAATACATTTCTACAGACAATGTCTCTTTTGTTTAGAAACCGAAAGTACTCATGCACTTTCCCGCTATTGGATAAAACAGATATGTAAATCAGAATTCTCATAAATTTGTCATACGCAAAAATAGAAACATATTTCTATGTTTCTATCTTCATTCTCCTGCAGGAGATGGGACTTGAACCCACACAAGCGCATTGCTTACAAGATCCTTAGTCTTGCTCGTCTGCCAGTTCCGACACTCCTGCACACCTTATATCATTTTCTCTCCGAAAATAATATTACTATATTTCAATATATTTGTCAACAACTTTTTAAAACTTTTTTTGAACTATTCAGTCATATTGGATTTTCCCATGACTGAATAGTTTTATTGTTTAATTAGTTTGCTTTTTTAGCTAATTCTGCTAATGTAGCGAATCCTGCTGCATCATTGATAGCCATGTCTGCTAAGATTTTTCTGTTCATTTCTACGCCTGCAACTTTTAATCCGTGCATAAATTTGCTGTATGATAAACCATTCATTCTTGCTGCTGCGTTGATACGTGCAATCCATAACTGTCTCATCTGACGTTTGCGCTGTTTTCTTCCGGCATATGCAGATGTCAATGCTCTCATTACTGACTGTTTTGCTACTCTATACTGTTTACTTCTGGCTCCTCTGTAACCTTTAGCCAGTTTTAATGTTCTGTTATGTTTCTTCTTAGCGTTCATTCCGCCTTTAATTCTTGCCATTTCTTAGTCCTCCTTCAATCTTATCTAAATCTTATAGATATGGTAATACTTTCTTCATATTCTTTACGTTGCTGGCATCTGTAATAGTTGCCTGTCTAAGATTTCTTTTTCTCTTTGTAGATTTCTTAGTTAAGATATGGCTTTTATAAGCTTTATTTCTTTTTAATTTCCCTGTTGCTGTTTTTTTGAAGCGCTTTGCAGCGGCTCTATTTGTTTTAATTTTTGGCATAATAAACTTCCTCCTTAATGTTTACTGTGGATTTTTAATCCGTTTTTATTTTATGTTTAACGTTTTTCCGTTAAAACCATGCTCATGCTTCTTCCTTCTAACTTTGGCTGTTTTTCAACAGAAGCAACATCTTTCAGCATCTCCGCAAAATCATCTAAGATATGTTTGCTTGTCTGAACGTGTGCCATTTCTCTTCCTCGAAAACGTAATGTTACTTTTACCTTATTACCTTTTTCGATAAATTTCTTTGCGTTATTGACCTTTGTATTCAAATCATTTGATTCAATATTCGGTGACAGACGTACCTCTTTCACATCAACAGTTTTCTGTTTTTTCTTTGCTTCCTTTTCTTTTCTTGCCAACTCATATCTGTATTTACCGTAATCGATAATCTTACAAACCGGCGGCTTTGCTGTTGGAGCAATTTTAACCAAGTCCAAATCTGCTTCCTGTGCGAGTTTCATCGCCTCTCTTGAAGACATAATTCCTAACTGTTCTCCATCTTCTCCTATCAGACGTATCTCTTTGTCTCTGATTTGTTCGTTAATCATTAAATCGCTAATTGTCTTGCACCTCCATCATAAATATAAAACCTCTTGAACGCAAAAAAATGAATAGCACAAACTATCCACCTGAATATTACATAATATACTTTTCTTTTCTAAAGGAAAATGCTATAATTATGCTCAATATCAAACCGTTAGTCACCTGCTCGTGCTAAGGTGAGAGTGGATACTCTACTTTATTTTTTGCTTTCCGCTCTTATTAATCTATCACAATCTTATCGCACTGTCAACAATTTTTTTCTTTTTATTTTTTTATTGATTTTATACTGTTCTTGTGCAATAATCATAAACAATATTTTAAAGGAAGAGGAGGGTTTTATTATGTCACAACGTAGTAGTTTTTCAAGTAAAATCGGATTTGTACTTGCCGCAGCAGGTTCAGCAGTAGGTCTGGGGAACATTTGGCGCTTCCCATATCTTGCTGCACAGTATGGGGGTGGAACTTTTCTGCTTGTATATCTCATTCTCGCCGTCACTTTCGGATTCACTTTAATGATCGCAGAGATAGCCATCGGACGTAAAACAGGACTCAGTGCCATAGGTGCTTTCAGGAAACTGGACAGCCGTTTTGGATTTTTGGGTATTCTCGCCGCAATTATTCCAATTATTATCTTTCCATATTATAGTGTAATCGGTGGTTGGGTAATTAAATATTTTGCCGTATTCATTTCAGGCAACGGTGCGAAAGCGGCAACTGATACTTATTTTAACGAATTTATTTCTTCCACGGCAGAACCTATCGGCTGGTTCTTTCTCTTTATCGCCTTTACCGCCGTTGTAGTTTTACTCGGTGTACAGAAAGGAATTGAAACAGTCAGTAAGTTTATGATGCCTGTTCTTGTCCTTCTTTCCGTAGGTATTGCCCTTTACGGACTGACTGTGGACGGCGCTATGGAAGGATTGATTTATTATCTGAAGCCAAGTTTTGAGAACTTTTCCATCAAAACAGTGTTGGCTGCAATGGGACAACTTTTCTATTCCATGTCGCTTGCAATGGGAATTATGGTAACTTACGGTTCTTACATGAAGAAAGACAATAATTTGGAATCTTCCGTACGACAGATTGAAATCTTTGACACAGGCATTGCCTTTCTTGCAGGTCTTATGATTATTCCAGGAGTATTTGCTTTCTCAGGAGGAACTGCAGAAAGTCTTAATCAGGGACCGGGACTTATGTTTGTCACTCTCCCAAAAGTATTTGACAGTATGCCGATGGGCGATGTTATCGGAACATTATTCTTCCTGCTTGTATTTTTTGCAGCGCTGACATCTGCCATCTCTTTGATGGAGACCATTGTATCTATCCTGCGTGATAAATTCCACTGGAAGAGAAAATTCACCTGCGGTGTTGTCACCATCATTGCGCTTCTTATGGGACTTCCGTCCTCACTTGGATTCGGTATGTGGTCACACATCAAATTTATTGGTCTCTCCATTTTGGATACATTTGACTTTATCAGCAACAGTGTATTAATGCCGATTCTTGCATTTTTCACCTGCATTTTTGTCGGCTTTGTAATCAAACCAAAAACAATTGCCGATGAAGTAAAAATAGGAAACACACAATTCAAAGGAGAAAGGTTATTCTCCGTTATGATTAAATGGATTGCACCTGTATGCCTTATTGCGATTTTGGTCAGTTCCATTCTCAATGCTTTAGGAATTATTGTATTATAATAAGAAAAGGGGCTGTGAAAAAACTTTCGTTTTTTCACACGCCCTTTTCTTTGTCTTTATCTTTCACTTCCCATAAAGAATACTGCAACTACTCCCGCTCCCGTATGGCTGCCGATTACAGAACCGATTCCATTGACGATAATATTTTCAATACCGAATCTCTCACGTATCTGCTCTTCCACATATTTCGCATCTTCAATACAGTCTCCGTGGGTTATCATCACTACATCATTCTCGTATCCCTGCATCTGCTTCTCCATTTTGTCTAAAAGTGTAAGCAAAGATTTCTTTCTTCCACGTTCTTTTCCAATAACAACTAATTTTCCTTCGTTGTCCATATGAATAATCGGCTTAATTTTAACCATAGTCCCTAAAACTGCTGTTGTCTTAGAAATTCTTCCGCCCCGATGTAAATGATTAAGGTCATCTACAGTAACATTGTGACAGATATGCAGTTTATTAGCCTCTACCCACTCTGCTATCTCATCAAGGTTTTTCCCTTGTTCTTTTAGTTGAAGTGTCTTATAGAGAAGAAGCCCTTCGCCCATAGACGCGCACAAACTATCAATGGTAACAATCTTTGTTTCAGGATAATCTTCCATCAAATCTTCTGCTGCCATTCGCACACTGTTATAACTTCCGCTTAACCCTGACGAAAAGCCCAGATATAAAATTTCTTTTCCTTCTTTTACAACAGGCTCTAACGCTTTTCTCGCCTCCTCAGGATTAATCTGTGAAGTTGTCGGAAGAGAGCCGTTTGTTATCTTTTCAAAAAACTCCTCATGGGATAACCCGTCTAAGTCTTTATAAGTAACCCCGTCCATAACATAAGATAAGGAAATAGTTAAAACATGATTTTCCTCTAAAAATGCTTTTGGTAAATCTACTGTACTATCCGTTGCAATAATAAATTCTTTCATGGTTGATACCTCCTGTCTATATAGGTTTATCATACCATTTTTTTCTCATCAGGAAAACACTTTAATTTAATTTTACGTTTAAATAATTTCGCCCTGACAGCGTTTTGTTGCAGGAAACTGAGAGAATAACAATCACACAACCGATGACAAATCCTATCCAGTTAAACCATGCAGTGAGAACGAGCAATATCAATCGCATAAACTTCAACGCATACCCCAATTCAAAGTTTGGCTGCGTATAATTTGCCACCGCCACAAAGGCCATGTACAGCATCACTTCGCTGTTGAACCAGCCGGATTTCACAGAAAATTCCCCCATAACGATACCCGCTATCACACTCAGCGGCGTACTTAACATACCCGGCGTGTTCATTGCAGCCAGCCTAAGTCCGTCGATGGCAAGTTCAAGAAGCAATAACTGATATAATAGCGGAATATTCTGCACGTCTCGTATAAGGACAAACTCAAACATTTTAGGAAGCCACTGTGGATTCTGCATAAATAAAAGGAACAGCGGCGTGACAAATACCGTAGCGACAGTGATAATGGCTCTGGAAACTTTCAAATATACATTTGTCACGGTCGGAAAATAATAATCGTTCGCTTCCTCTATCATATCAAAAATCGAGGTTGGCAGAATCATCGCTGACGGAGAGTTGTCTACCAAAAGGACGACTTTTCCCTCCAACAGACAGGCAGATGCCGTATCCGGTCTTTCTGTAAATTTGAATTTTGGAAAGGGATTAAACCATTTCCGTTTGAATAACTGTTCCGCCAGACTTTGCTGGTTCATTCTGAGAGCGTCCACTTTAATCTCGTTCAGCCTGTTTGTCAGATTTTTTAACAGTTCCTTATCCACTCTGTCTTCCATATATGCAACGACCACATCTGTTCTGGAACTGTCCCCTATGTCCATCATCTGCATAATCAGATGCGGATCTCGAATTCTTCTTCTCATCAAAGCAGTATTAAATACGATTGTTTCCACGAAACCATCTCTTGAGCCTCTAAGAGACTTATCTTTATCCGGTTCTTCCACACTTCTCGCCGGATATGTGCGGCAGTCAATGGCAAGACAGGCAGAGTACCCTTCTATAAAAAAGCATGACACTCCCGACAACACATTTCTCAATATTTCATCAAACTCGGTCAACACGTCCACTTCCACATAGGGAATAAATTTTTGAGAAAATGTAGTTGCGTCCTCCGGCATATCATATTTGTTTACTCCTAAAAATGATGTCATTAATTTCTGCATTGTATCGTCCTTGGTGAACCCGTCTATAAAATAGAAGGAACTTTTTTTCTCACCAATGACAATGTCTCTTCTAATCAAATCAAAACTTTCATCTACAGGTAAAACCTGATTCATATATTCCACATTCTCAGAAAGTGAAGAACTCACTTTTCTTGTTGTCATTTTTTCTACCATATTTCCCCTCCGTTTTTTCTTCTTAAATTATCATGTCCGAAACATAGTAGAAATATACAAGAAAAGACACGGCATTTCTGCCATGTCTTCTCTATAGAGGATTATCAAAAAAACTATTTTGTTGTACTGCCAAGTCCACCGTTTCTGACGTTTGTAACATCATCATCGAACGTAATTCCATATTCCACGAAAATCCCCTGCATAAATCCTGTGTCTTTCAGAATTTCTGCCGTCTTCTCTTCGTTGGAATCATTTGTTAATTTCACGAAAATATGTCCTTCATTATCTGAATAGAAATAGTCACTGTCAATAATACCAACCGTGTTATTTAGCTGCAGGCGGTACTTAAATCCGAGACTGCTTCTTGGGTAACATTTGAGAACCCAGTTTTCTTCCATTTCCACACGAATTCCTGTAGGAATCTTTATTGTTTCTCCCGGTTTTAACACAACTGTAACCGGCGCGTAAAAATCATATCCGGCCGAGCCTGAAGTCGCTCTTTTCGGCAATCTTATTCCGTCATAAATCTCTTTTATTTTACCGTCTTCAATTTTCCCAAATGTATCCGTCCAGCCTTCCTTGAACTGCTCATAACTTACTTTATGAAATTTTGCTATTCTTTTCATCTTCTCTTCCCGCCTTAGTCATGTAATACTACTTTTCCTTTTTTCAATGTTTCCTGCACATCGATTACTCTCTGATTGGAACTTCCCTTCCAATGTAAATTGGCATCTTTTTTATCACATTCAAATTCCCCGTCAACAAGCACATCAATATAGCGCATGAGTTCCATATCTTTTATGCTCTCCCAAACAGAGCCTGTGTAAAGCCAAATTGTTTTATGTGGAAATTTTTCTCGAATTTCTTTTGCCAAATCCGCTATTTCGTAAATATTATTGATATGCAGCGGATCACCACCGCTGAAGGTAACTCCATTGATATAACTTTTGCTTAATTCCGCAAACAATTCTTCTTTTGCAGCGGAATCAAATTCCAGTCCTCCGTTAGCGTCCCATGTAATCGGATTGTGACACTCTTTGCAGCAATGACTGCAGCCTGACACCCACAAAACTACACGCAATCCGTCACCATTTAGCATATCATCTTTAGTTATATTGTGATACCGCATTTACATACTCTTCCTTTCTGCGATTTCAGCCATTTTAGCGTCATTTAAACGCGTATCTCCTTTTACTCGTGAATAAGAAAGGTATCCATTCATTCTGTCGATTTTAGTAAGGTTTGTACTTCCGCATTTTGGGCATGTATCCATGGAAAGTTCTTCATGTCCACAGTCATCACAGTAAGATAACGACAGGTTTACGCCTTCGTAAAATCCCATCTCCATCGCTCTTCTTACCAGCGCTTTAATCGCCTCTACATTATAATTAATCGGATATTTTACATATTGAATTTTCCCACCGTTACACAAATCCCAAAAACGTGCTTCCAAGTCCTGTTTCTCAATCGGTGTAATGTCTTCCGTTACATGGCAGTGGAAACTGTTGCTTACATATTCGCGGTCAGAAACATTTTCTACAATACCATATTTTTTACGGAACTGCTGTACCTGAACACCACATAAATTTTCTGCCGGTGTTCCGTAAATCGCATATAAGTGTCCGTCTTCTTTCTTAAATTCATTTACACGCTTGTTGATATATTCCAATGTCTTAATTGCAAACTCTCCGTCTTCCACTAAAGATTTCTTATTGTGAAGTTGCTGCAATTCATTAATTGCCGTGATTCCAAAGGAAGCAGTTGCTGATTTTAATAACGGTTTGATTTTATCGTACAACCCCAAATTACCGCCGTAAAATCCGCCTTCGCAGTATGCCAATGGGTTTGTAGATGCTTTCATCTCTCCCAAGTATTCATAAGTACGGATATGGAGTTGACGGATAAGTTCCAAATAATAGTCAAGCACTTCAAAGAAGTCTCTGTTTTCCTGTTTTGCCTTTGCATAAATCATTGGAAGATGAAGACTTACTGCACCGATATTAAATCTTCCCACAAATACAGGTTTATCATTTTCATCAGCCGGATTCATTCCGCCTTTTTCATACCACGGTGATAAAAACGCACGACAGCCCATTGGACTGACAATCTTTCCATATCGTTTATACATGCTTGGAACATATCCTTTTCCTGTCAGGCTTAACCAGTCAGGATACATTGTTTTTCTTGAACACTCAATTCCTGCCTCGAAAACATCTTCCAGTGGTTTTCCCGGACCATGTAGATTTTCATCATATAGGAACACAATTTTAGGGAACAATACCGGTTTTTTATGCCCTTCTTTTCCCTGCCCATTCTTACGCACTTCCAACATTTTAATTGTTGCCAGTTTACCGTAGATACTTGTGTTTGTACCTGAAGTCACCGTAATAAACGGATAGTCGCCACGGCTTGAAGATACTGAGTTGAACTTGTATTCCCAGCCTTGGAATCCCTGTTCCATTTCCTTTTCCAAATCCGCCCATGCCACTTCATGTGCTTTTTCTTCAGAAAGGCCCAAGTTTTTATATTTTTCCAACAATGCCTTATGAGATTTTTCCGCAAACGGTTCTAATATGTCATCGACACTCGGAACAGTGAATCCGCCATATTGCTGGCTCGCAGCACTTAAAACGATGTCTCCGATAACGTCAAACGCCGTATCCAAAGATTTCGGCTCGTTATACCAGAGATTTCCCATCTCAAATCCGCCTGTCAATACATTTTTCACATCGAACAGGCAGCAGTTCATCGTATCTCTTCTCGCCGACATATCATGAATGTAAATATAACCTTCTCTGATTGCCTGTATCTCCTCAACCGTAAGGAAAAACTTCTTGTACAATTCTTTATTCAATTCGTTGAAAATCAAACTTCTCTTTGTAGATACAAGCGCACTGTCCGTATTACTGTTTTCCTTGTCCCCAATGTACATAATAGACTGACTTTTCTTGTAAACTTCATCTAACATCTGCACAAAATCCTGTTTGTAGTTTCTGTAATCCCGATAACTTTTTGCCACTACAGGATTAACCTTCTCTAAAGCACCTTCCACAACATTGTGCATCTGGGCAATACGAATTTCTTCCACACCCATCTTCTGTACTTCTTCCTCAACAAATTTACAAATGAAGTCCAAGTCTTCTTCCGTAAATTTAATTAATGCACGGTACGCTGATTTGTTGACCGCAACAATCACCTTCTGTACATTAAAATCTTCCTTTGTTCCGTCTTTCTTGATTACTTTTATCATGAACTCTCTCCTTTCTTAATTGTCTATATATTCTATATTTAGTATTATCTTTTTTGCATAATCACTATATCTTGTTCGACTGTGCATTATCTATACTACCACTCCAATCCCCTACCGTCAATAAATTCCACAGGAAAATAATGTACAAAAATTCCCTCTTTCTTCTTTCATAATTTTGGTTAAAAAAATAGGCTGCCTGTACTTGACAACCTATTTTCCTTATTATTCAACCGCCGGTCTTCCCATATATACCGCTGCAACTAACGAAACCAACGGTACTGTCAAAATTACACCTAACGATCCTGATATTCCCTGTATAATCTCTATTCCCATTTCGTAAGAATTCATCATCTGCAAAAACGGCATATCATACGCATAAAAAGTCATAAGCGTACTTAAAGAGCCGCCCGTAAATGCTAAAATCAATGTGTTGGACATTGTTCCCATCATATCTCCGCCAATTTTAATTCCACTTTTAAATAACTGCTGTCTCGTAAGATTTGGGTTGTGAAAATGAAGTTCCTCAATCGTTGTAGATATTGACATCGCCACGTCCATAACCGCTCCCAAAGACGCAATCAAAATTCCCGAAAACAAAAGTCCTCCTATCTGTAATTTACTATTTTGCCCTATATATAGTAATGTTTCAATATCGCTCACATTATGCCCTGTTATATGCCCTAACTTTCCAAATAGGTTTGCAAAAATTCCGGCAATTACAACACCGCCTACCGTTCCGACAATCGCACACAACGTCTTTTTAGAAAATCCTCCTATAAAGTACATTGTGACCAGCGTGGTTAGAATCGTCACCACAACTGCACTGAAAAACGGTGAAAATCCTAAATACATCATAGGTAAATATAAGTACAAAATGCAGACAAAAGTAAAAATCAACCCCAAGGCAGATGTAACCCCTTTTCCTCTTCCAATCAAAACAAGCGCAAGAAGAAATACTCCTATCATCGCAAATAGAATTGTTGTGCGATTATAATTGTACACGCTGGCACTAATTTTTCCATTATATTCGCTAATCTGTACAACAACAGACGTCCCCACTTTACAGTCCGCTCCATAGAGATAACTGTCAATATTGGTCGCCTCTACAACTTCTCCTTTAAATTCCCCGCTTTTTAAACGCACCTTGATTTTCTGCGTTCCCTGTTGACTTCCGTCTTCATTTCGGTTTTCTGAAACAATCTCCACCACTTCCGCTTTTTCAAACTGATTTCCATTTTCTTCAATTAGTTGCTTTTTTTCTATCTTCTGATTGAACACAAATAAAAACAGGAGAAATAACAAAATTGCTTCCCATACACAAAAATGTTTGCATTTTTCTTTTCTGCTTAATTTTCCGAATGCTGATATACCTTTTTTCACAATCTCCTCCATATGTCAGACAGGACAGATACCTCTGTCCTGTCTACTCTTAATTATTTATTTTTTCTTTTCACCAACACCGCAACTGCCAATGACACAAACCCTGCTGCCCCTAACAGTCCAATTGGTTGAGTATCTCCTGTTTTCACTGTATTTCCCGGTTTTGCAGAAGTACCGTTTCCGGAAGCACCTGTATCCGGCGTGCTGCTTTCCGGGTTCTGTGAACCGATAGGTTTTTCTTCCTTGTCTTTCTGATTTGCACTCTGAGCAAATTTTGTTCTTTCATCAGCAAGTTTTGCACTTAACTGCGTCCATTCTGTTTTGGTAATCTTTGTTTCATCTGCCTGAACTTTCAATTCGCCCAAAACTTTTTTGAATGTGTCTACTGTTTCCTGCGCATATTCACCTTTTTTGTTTCCTATCGTTGCATTCGACAGTTCTTTTTCTGCTTCTGCAAACTGATTTACAAGTTCAGCAAACTCTGTAGTTGTCACAATTTCTTCTTTTGCATATGTAAGATTTGCATACGCTTTTGTAATCATCTCCGCTGAGACAGGAACATTTGTATCATTTTCATACAAAGTTTTATCTAACAAAGTAGAATACCCTTTTTTCAGCACTTTGTTATTGGACGTATCCCCGTAACCATTTTGCGCATATGCGTAATAATTTACAGGATCTTCCGCCGTGTTATATTTTCTGACCAATTCGCCTGTTGCTTTGCTGTCATCTCTCGTATCTAATATAGTATCAACATTTTTTAACGCATCTTGCACTCTTACTTTTGAACCGCTTGTCATCACGCTTAAGTCCAATTTCTCTGCCGCATCTTTTTCTTCAATGATAGAAGTGGCTCCATTGTTCTTTTGAATTGTCACGTCGTTTGCGTATTTATTTCCTTCATAATCATATGTTTTTAATGTCAATTTATCTGCCGAAACATCAATTGTTGAAAATGTCGGAATCGGTGTGTTGGAACGTTCTGCCAGATAGTATTGTTTTGTCGTATTTAATGTATAAAATTTACTTCCGGTTGCAGAACCTGCAGCAATATATAAAGTTCCCTCAGGATTAACCGCATTGCTTGCACCTTCTCCCACGCCTTCTGTATCGATTACTTTTCCATCTAAAATCTGATAAGTACGGGCATAAGAATGATCATGTCCTGTCAGACAGACGTCCACATCAAACTCGTCCATTAAAGGTGCAAATAAAATTCTTAAATTTGCCCCATCTACATCAGAGTGTGGCGAACCGGAACCGTAAATATCATGGTGGAACATTACAATTTTCCATTTAGCATCTTTATGGCTTTCATCTGCCTGCGCCATAAGTTGACGATGTTCTTCCATATTACGATCATTACTGTTTAACACAATATAAAGTGCATCTCCATAACTATAGTAATAATCTCCGCCCGACTCTGTGCTTCCAAGTTCTGACGCATTTGGGTTGTTATAGTGGTATGAATAATCGTCACCTTTTGACTCATGATTTCCGATTGTCGTTGAAACCGGTACACTTCTCAAAACTTCCGGGTACAAATATCCTGCATATTCCTGTTCTCTAATCGTATAGTTATCATCAGAATAATCAATCTGATCTCCTGCCGATAAGATAAAACTTGCATTTCGAGCAATCCCGCTCTCTCCTAATGCACAATTCAAAGTTTTATTCCATGAGTAAGTATTAACCGCAATGTCTGTATCTTCCTCTGTTCCCTGTCCATTGCTTCCAGACGCTCCAATCTGTGGATCACCCACTAAAACTGCCTGATATTGACTAAACGAATGTGTCTGGTACTTATTTGTACCACTCCAATTTTGTCCGTCTATGGAACACTGATAGTAGTATGTTGTATTTTCCTGCAAATAATTTTCTACGGATACTTTATTGCTTGACGTATATGTTTTAAATAAGTTATTCTTTTGAATCGACTCCGCTGTCCCTGTAAATGTTTTTGCCTGAGTCATATCCTGATTTACAGAAATACGAATCTGAGGAACTCCTTTTTCTTCTGAATACCATGCAAAATTCAAACTTCTCTCATCTTTCCCCGGTGTCAGCACTACTTTTCCCGAATCCATTTCTCCGCTTTCCTGTTGATTCCATTTCGTGTTATACCATGTCTGATAATCCTGTGTCGCTGTTAACCCACTGTTTAATTTATTTGTTCCATCTCCCTGCCCGTACTCTCCAAATGCCTGTACCTGTGTATTTCCAATCATGGAAACCGTTGTCACTACTGCTAACGATAATAACATTTTCTTTTTTGATTTTTGTTTCATTATTTTTCTCCTTTTTGACTTTTGCTTTCACGTCTTGCAGGTTTCATTATTATCACTTTTTTCTTTGATTTCAATACACTTTACAGAGGCTTAACAATGTTTTACACAGCCTTTTCCTTCTTCAAGCACAACTTTTAAATACCGCTTACATAATTTACTTTTTATTAATATTAATTAAATAATAAATGAAAGGTGTTTATAAAATGGAGATTGACAAAATACCTCAATGGATATTGGCTTTAGAACAGGAAGACGCTACCTTTTTGAAGAACTTTGTTTTGAAGTCAGGTTCCTTAAAAGAAATCGCAAAAATATATGGCGTTACTTATCCTACGGTACGATTACGATTAGATAAGTTAATTCAGAAAATTGAAGTGTCAGACCAAAAGGAAGAAGAACCCTTTACAACATTTGTGAAAGGTCTTGCAGTTGATTCTCGAATAGATTTGGAAACCGCAAAAATTATTATCGAAAAATACAAAAGTGAAAAGGAGAAATGACTATGCCAACTTATTTAATTATTGTTATCATTGCAGTTGTTTTCGCACTTATGGGTGTGCAAACAATCTTGACAAAGCGCAAAAGCCCGTTTTGGGGATTAATCATTCCTGTTCTGATAGTTGCGACAGGAATATATTTCTACTTTTTCAGAAATATTGAAGTGAATTATAAAAATGTAGCAGTATTTGCTGTTCCGCTTGTTTGGTGTTTGATTGAATGTTATCAGGGAAGAAAACGCAGAACACAAGAAATTGAAAAAGAAATTCAAAAAATGAAAGCGAAAGATTTATAAACTTTGTATGAAAAAATCGGGAGAGGCACAGTTATTTTGTGCCATCTCCCTTAGCGATTTTATCGTATATCAAAACTCTTTCCATCAACTCAAGTATATTTGAATGGATTGTGCGTATAATTTTTGAAAATTCAATGTCGTCCTTACCGGTAGGATCATTCAAGCCCCAATCCTCTCTATATTTACATGGAATTGCAGGGCAATCTACATTGCAGCCCATTGTAATGACAATATCTACTTGTGGTATATCCGATAATAATTTTGAGTATTGTGTTTTTTCCATATCTATCTGATACATTTCTTTCATCAAACGAACTGCATCTTGATTGATTTGTGGTTTTATTTCTGTTCCGGCAGAATAACTTTCAAAAGCATTCGATGCAAGATATTTTCCAAGTGCTTCCGCAATTTGACTGCGACAAGAATTATGCACACATATAAAAGCCACTTTATCAACCTCTATTTTAGCCAAGTCAATTCCTAAAGAGTTAAAAAACAGTTGTTGTTCTGATGACAGACTTTCGATAAACTCTATATTGGCTGTTTTATCGACGGAATAGTCAACTTCTTCATATAATTGTTTTGTCAAGTCAACATCAGCATCTAATTGCCACGGATTAAAATTAAAAATCATGCCAATCCTCCTCGTAATAAATTCCACGTTTTTATTCACTTTACAAATCGGAAGTTTTTAAATCTGCTACGATTTTTTTACCATTTGTATTTCTCTAAAATGCTTGTCCAAAAAAGGAATACTCCACCTCTTTGTTTTCTTTAAACCTATAAAAAAATACATTTTGCATGTAACCACATTTTCCAAAGTTACGCTGATATATGATTTACTGGCATTATGCTTAAGTCTTAAAATACTCCAAAAATGCCATTGTTGCTTGTTTCTCATAACCTTTCCCTTGAAACCGCTTACCAATCATAAAATTCCATACTGGTGTTAGAATATAAATAGTACAAGTCAAAATGAGAATTCCTTATAAGAAAAATTATGGTACAATGTAGGTACCGCACTGAAGGAGGATCTCATTATGGCAAAGCACTATGACAAACAATTTAAGCTGGATGCAGTCCAGTATTATCATGATCACAAGACCTTAGGACTGCAGGGCTGTGCTACAAATTTAGGAATCAGTCAGCAGACTTTATCACGCTGGCAGAAAGAACTGCGTGAAACAGGTGATATTGAAAGCCGAGGTTCCGGTAACTATGCTTCTGATGAAGCAAAAGAAATCGCACGATTAAAACGAGAATTACGAGATGCACAGGATGCCCTTGAAGTATTAAAAAAAGCAATCAACATTCTGGGAAAATGACGGAAGCCATTTATCTCGAAGTTACGGAGATGGCAGAAACTGCCC